>DATEJJ010001077.1:0-29649 GCA_035278125.1 Rugosimonospora sp. | reverse complement strand
CGGGTCCGCCGTCGACCGGTCCGAGCCGCACCCCGCCGACCACCGTGCCGTCGCGGTCACGGGCGACCAGCGCGACGGTGCGGGGATCGTCGTCCCGCTCATCGAGGTCGTGCCCGGCGAACAGTCCTTGTTCGTCGACGAACACCTCCCGCCGCAACCGGCGGTAGGCGGCGAGGGTGGCGGCGTCGTCGGCGGGTTCGATGTGGAAGCCCGGCTGGCGGGCCAGCGTGCTGCCGTCACCGAGCAGCAGCAGAATGTCCTGTGTAGACATTCCGCTCACCCGCCTGCCGCCGGCAGTGCGCTGCACGCGCCGCAGGCGGCGCAGCCGGCACGCTGGTCGGCACCGGACATGCCGGCCGCGCGCAGGCGGGCGGCGACCCGGGCGGTGACATACGCCAGCAGGCGCGGGTCGGGCGCGGCATGGCCGTCGCGGGCGGCGAGGGTACCGCGCATCGGGCGGAACGGGACGACGAAGGGGTACACGCCCCGGTCGATGAGCCGGCCGGCTCCGGCGATCAGGTCCTCGGGGTCCTCGCCGAGCCCGACCAGCAGGTAGGTGGAGACCCGGTTGCGGCCGAAGACGCGCACCGCCTCGTCCCACGCGGCCTCGTACTCCACTATGGACACCGTCGACTTGCCGGGCATCCAGCGGCGGCGTACCCGTTCGTCCAGCGATTCGACGTGGATGCCGATAGCGGTGGCGCCGGCCTCGTGGAGCCTGCGGATCCAGGCCAGATCGGCCGGCGGTTCGCACTGCACCTGGATCGGTAGCCCGGGAACGGCCGCCAGCACCGCCCGTACCGCGCGGATCAGCGTGCGGGCACCGCGGTCCGGCCCGGCGGTGGTACCGGTCGTCATCACCAGCTGTTTCACCCCGTCCAGCCGTACCGCGGCGGCGGCGACCTCGGCGAGCTGGGCCGGCGTCTTCACCGCGACGGTGGCCGCGGAGCGCAGCGACTCCTCGATGGTGCAGAACCGGCAGCGCACCGCCTCCGCATAGCGGATGCACGTCTGCACCACCGTTGTGGCCAGCACGTCCGCACCGTGCAGCCGGGCGATCTGTTCGTACGGCACCCCGTCGGCGGTCCTGAGGTCGTAGAAGCGTGGCCGCCGCACCGGGGTCAGGGACAGGCCGGTGTCGTCCTCACCGAGCCAGACGCGCCCGTCGCGGACAAGGTACGGGCTTGCCGGATTGGTGGGCAGCGCGGCGTTGGCACCGTCGAGCAGGACGTGGTCGTCCCCGCTGGGCCCCGCGCCGTCGGGCCGGCGCACGGCCGGGTCCAGCCGGACACCGTGTACGGCCAACTCCGCGCGGGACAGGATCCGGACCGGGGTGCCAACGCTCACGACGTACCCCTCAGAGTTGGTAGGTGGAGTTGATGATGGCGCCCTTGCGGGCGTAGTGGATGATGGCGTCCTGCACGTCCAGCGGGTGGGTGGGGATGACCCCCTCGATCAGGTCTTCCTCGCGCGCACCGTGCAACGACAGCCCGAACCGGCAGCAGTACACCTTGCCGCCCTCGGCGATGAACGTCTTGAGCTGGTTGTTGATGTTGTGTTCGCCCGGGAAGGCCGAGTTGCCCGTGGTCGGGAAGCCGCGGGTGGCCAGACAGTTCAGCGAACCCGGACCGTAGAAGTAGATGGCCGCCTCGAAGCCCTTGCGCAGCGCCCGGGTCGCCTGCAGCACCGCCACGAAACTCACCGACGACTCGTGCGCGATGCCGTGCACGAGCGTGAAGTACGCCTCGCCGTTCTCGGCCTTGTAGTCCGGGAACACCTTCGTGGCGCCGTAGATGGTCGAGCCCTCGGGCAACGACGGGTGCGGGATCTCGCCGATGCTCTGCTGCTCCAACTCGTTCAGGTCGGTCACTGTCCATCCTCCTTGATAGCTGCCTCAGCCGTAGAGGCTGTCGAATGTGGTGTGGAAGATCCGGTCGGCCAGCTCGCCGCCCCCGGCCGCGGCCGACATCCGGGCGTACTCGCCGGCGTAGTCGCCCCAGGGCTGGTCGCTGGCGAAAAGCACCCGGTCGTGGCCGGCGCCACGCCGTTCGATCTCCCGCGCCAGCCAGTAGGGCGCGAAGCCGATCGCCCAGGACAGGTCGGTGTACACGCGCTTGCCCGCCGCGATCCAGTCGAAGAACCGGGATCCCGCCAGCTTGATGTGGCCGCTCATGCCGCCGCCGAAGTGGACCAGGTGCACCGGTACGCGGTCGGCGTACCAGTCGACCAGGTGGCCCACCTCGTCGATGTCGGATGCCGCGCCGGGTGAGGTGTGCACATGCACCACCAGGCTCCGCCGCTGTGCCTCGACGAAGATCCGGTCGAGCAGCGGGCGGCACGCCGGATCGGTGGCGCGCCCGCCCAGCAGGAACGACAGCTTGAGCGCGCGGATACCTGTCTCCCCGGCCAGGGCCAGCGCGGTCAGGGTACGCCGCTCGTCCTGCGGGCGCGGCGAAACCCACAGGCCACCCCGGATCCGGTCGTCGGCCTGCGCGGCCTCCACCACCAGATCGTTGAACGAGAAGGCGACATCCGGATCCGGTACCCCGTAGTTGGGCAGGACCAGGGCCCGCTCGGTGCGCTCGGCGTCCAGGTCGGCGACGAGCTGCTTGATCGTGGCACGGGCGCTGACGTCCGGGTTGACCGGCGGACCGCCGTAGAACGGGTACGGGGGCAGCACACCGATGTGGCGGTGGGCGTCGGAGACCATGGTGGGCCTGCCCTCAGCCGACCGGCAGCGCGGCGGCCAGCGTGGTGGGGCTACCGGTGAGGATGCCGCAGACGTCGGCGAGCCGGCGCGACGCGTCGATGTGGCCGGCCAGGAACTCCGCGTCGCGGCCCACCGCCTCGAACCGGCCCGAACCCCAGCTGTGTTGCCACGGCAGGCCCAGGAAGTACAGGCCCGGACAGCCGGTCACGCCCCGCCAGTGCATCGGGTACCCGCGCCCGTCGAAGACCGGTACCTCGATCCACCGGTGGTCCCGGACGAAGCCGGTCGACCAGATCACCGAGCCGATTCCCGCCTCCCGCAGGTCGAGTGTGCGGGGATGATCCGCGTCCGGCGCCCACACCGGGGTGTAGCGGGCCTGTACGGGAGCGTCGATACCGCACTTGGCGATGTGCGCGTCGATGGCGTCTTTGATGCCTTCGGCCACCGCATCGGCGTTGTCGAGGTTGGCGGCCAGGTCGCCGGCGAAGCTCAGCGTGGCGTCGCGAACCGCGACCAGGCGCCCGTACAACCCCATACCGTCCTTCGCGAACGCGCGCAGGTCGATATCGTGCCCACCGTCCCGCCCCGTCACGTAGTGGTTGACCCGTATCCGCACCGCGTCGGCGTCGGCGAAGTCGTCGATGCTCTTCGCGTAATGGCCCATCTCGTCGAGCCACGCGACGCAGTCGCGGCCCCGGTAGAACCGGGACACCCGCGGCGCACTACCCACCGCCAGGTGCACCTGGCGACCGGTGAGATGCAGGTCCTCGGCGATCTGGCAGCCGGACTGGCCGCTACCGACGACCAGCACCGCGCCGGGCGGAAGCTGGGCCGGGCTGCGGTACTGGCTGGAGTGCAGCTGCACCAGGTCGGCGGGCAGCCGTTCGGCCAGCCGCGGCCGTGACGGCGCATGGTACGGCCCTGTCGCCACGACGACCTGATCCGCGGTGACGTCACCATCCGATGTGGACAGTCCGAACAGGCCGGTCGGGCCGCGCCGCAGGCGGGTGACCCGGACACCCTGGTGCAGCGGGGGCTGGAACGAAGCCGCGTACGCCTCCAGGTACCGCACGATCTCCTCGCGTACCATGAACCCGTGCGGATCTGAACCCTGGTAAGGGAAGCCGGGCAGCCGGCACTGCCAGTTCGGGGTGACCAGGCAGAAGGAGTCCCACCGGCGGGTACGCCACTCGTGCCCGACCCGGTCGGCTTCCACCACGACGTGGTCGATGCCCCGCTGCCGCAGGCAGTAGCTGACCGACAGGCCGGCCTGGCCGCCGCCGACAACCACCACCGGATGATGCGTACCCGATAGACGCATGGCGACATTCCAGCGGCGGGCAGTTACCGATCGGTTACATCCGGAACAAGGCACCGTTTCCGTGTCCTCACAAGATCGGCGCGCGGTGGGTCGACGACGGGCGTAACAACGGCGGTATCGGCCGGTAATCGGCGTGCCCCACCATCGGTGTGGTGAGGACGCACTGCCCCTACTGCTCCCTGCAGTGTGGTGTGCTGATGCGCGCGACCGGTCACGGTGGCGCGTCGATCGAACCGGCGGACTTCCCGACCAACCGGGGTGGCTTGTGCGCCAAGGGATGGAGCGCGCCCGAACTGCTCGACCACCCGCACCGGCTGACGGCGCCGCTGGTGCGCGCCCGACGCGGTGACCGCAGCAGCCCGTTGCGCGCGGCGGGCTGGGACGAGGCGCTGGAGCGCGTGGTGGCCGCGGTGCGCGCGAGCCAGCGCCGGTACGGGCGGGACAGCGTGGGCTGCTTCGGTGGCGGCGGGCTGACCAACGAGAAGGCGTACCAGTTGGGCAAGTTCGCCCGCGTCGCGCTGGGTACCGCGAACATCGACTACAACGGCCGCTTCTGCATGTCGTCGGCGGCGACGGCGGTCAACCGGGCGTTCGGTCTGGACCGCGGGCTGCCGTTCCCGCTCGCGGACATCGCGCGGGCGGGGGCGGTGCTGCTGGTGGGTGGAAACCCGGCGGACACGATGCCGCCGGCCATGCAGTACTTCGACGCGGGCCGCGCGGCGGGTGCGGTGCACATCGTGGTGGATCCGCGCCGCTCGGCCACGGCGCGCGGTGGCGCGCTGCACCTGCAGCCGGCGCCGGGGACGGATCTGGTCCTGGCCAACGGGATGCTGCACATCGCGGTCCGCGAAGGGTTCGTCGACGGGGCATACGTCGCGGCCCGTACCACCGGCTTCGCGGCGGTGCGCGACGCGGCCGCCGGCTACTGGCCGGACCGGGTGGAGCGGATCACCGGCGTGGGCGCGGACCAGCTACGGGAGTCGGTGCGGCTGCTCGCCACCCCGGCGTCCTCGTTGATCCTCACCGCCCGGGGTGCCGAACAGCACAGCAACGGTACGGACACCGCACAGTCCTTCATCAACCTGGCACTGGCGCTGGGCCTGCCTGGCCGCCCCTTCTCCGGGTACGGCACCATCACCGGACAGGGCAACGGGCAGGGCGGGCGGGAGCACGGGCAGAAGGCGGACCAGTTGCCCGGGTACCGGCGCATCGACGATCCGGCGGCGCGGGCGCACGTGGCCGCGGTGTGGGGTATCCACCCGGATGAGCTGCCCGGGCCGGGCGTGTCCGCGATGGAGATGGTGGACCGGTTCGGTGGCACGGGCGGGGTACGCACGCTGCTGGTGTTCGCGTCCAACCCGCTGGTCTCCATGCCGGACCGGGATCGGGTGCGGGACCGGTTTCGGGCACTGGATTTCCTCGCGGTGTCCGACATCTTCCTCTCCGAGACCGCAGCCGAGGCGGACGTGGTGCTGCCGGCCGCGCAGTGGGCGGAGGAGGAGGGCACCATGACGAACCTGGAGGGGCGGGTGCTGCGCCGGCGCCGCGTGCTGGCGCCGCCGCCGGGGGTGCGGGACGACCTGACGGTACTGGCCCGGCTCGCCGAGCTGCTGGGTCGCGGGGCGTACTTCTCGGCGCACCCGGAAACCGTCTTCGCCGAGCTGCGCCGGGCCAGTGCGGGCGGGATCGCCGACTACGCCGGCATCACGTACGAGCGCATCGAGGCGGAGGACGGTGTGTTCTGGCCGTGCCCGGCGCCGGACCATCCCGGTACGCCACGGCTGTTCGCCGAGCGGTTCGCCACCCCCGACGGGCGGGCCCGGTTCATCCGGGTGGACCACCGCGACCCGGCGGAGATGCCGGACGCGGAGTACCCGTACGTGCTCACCACGGGGCGCATCATGCAGCAGTACCAGAGCGGCAACCAGACCCGGCGGTCCCGTTCGTTGCAGCTGACCGCCGCGGAGCCGCGCGCACAGCTGCACCCGGATCTGGCCCGGCGGTACGGGATCGGGCCGAGCGACCTGGTGGAGCTGCGCACCCGGCGCGGGCGGGCGGTGTTCCGCGCCCAGCTGACCGAGGCGATCCGGCCGGACACCGTCTTCGCGCCGTTCCACTGGGGCGGCGGTGCGAGCGCCAACGCGCTGACCGATCCGACGCTGGACAGGTACTCGAAGATGCCGGCGTTCAAGGCGTCCGCCGTCGCCGTGCGGCGCGCCGGGGGGCCGGACGACGACACCGGGGTCACGGCGCCGCCGGCCATCACAGATCCGTCATTGAGGAAGGTGACCGTGGAGTCCACACCGCGTTTTCTGCAGGGCGTCTACCCCTTCGAGGGAAAGGGGATGCAGGCGCCGTTCCCGCTGGAGCCGGCACTGAGCTACGAGGTACCGCCGGGCGCCGTCGCGCAGCCGGTGTACTTCCGCGGCGGCAACACCACCGACGATCTGGTGTACGTCGTGCTGCTGCGGGACGGCAAGCCGATGCGGTACTTCCCGATCGGCGCCAGGGACGGCGTGCACGTGCCGCTGCGGGTGGTCGAGGACCTGGACTCGGGTACGGTCGTCGAGCTGCACCTGGCCGCGCCCGAGGGAGTCAGCGGCGCGGTGGTGGTGGACCTGGGCCTGGTCGAGGTGTGACCATGACCGAGCGCTTGTTGGTGGTGGGGAACGGGATGGCGGGTGCCCGTACCGTCGAGGAGATCCTGGCGCGCGGTGGCGGGAACAGGTTCGCCATCACCATGTTCGGCGAGGAGCCGTACAGCAACTACAACCGCATCCTGCTGTCCAACGTACTGTCCGGTGTGGAGGATGAGAGCGGCATCTTCCTGAACAGCCTCGCCTGGTACGAGGAGAACGGGATCGAACTGCGCGCCGGGGTCCGGGTGGAGCGGATCGACCGGTTCGCGAAGGTGGTGCACGCCGGCGACGGTACCCGCACGCGGTACGACAAACTCGTTGTCGCGACCGGCAGCCGCCCGTTCGTACCGCCCATCGACGGGATGCACGATCCGAAGCGCGGGTACCACCAGGGTGTCTTCACGTTCCGTACCATCGACGACACCCGGGCCATGATCCGGTACGCGCGCGACCACGAGCACGCGGTCGTCATCGGCGGCGGTCTGCTCGGTCTGGAGGCGGCCCGCGGGCTACAGGGCCACGGGGTACACGTGACCCTGGTGCACGCCGCCGGCCACCTGATGAACACGCAACTCGACGCGCAGGGCGGTGCGATCCTCCGGCGGAGCGTGGAGCGCCTCGGCATCGCGGTGGAACTGGACGCGATGACCAAGGCGGTGCTCGGCCGGGAGAAGGTGGGCGGGGTGCGCCTCGCCGACGGGCGTACCATCCCGTGCGACATGGTGGTGGTCGCCGCGGGCATCCGGCCGAACGCCGAACTGGCTCAGCTGAGCGGGTTGACGGTGGAGCGGGCGATAGTGGTGGACGACCAGATGCGGGTGCAGGACGAGCCGGACATCTACGCGGTCGGCGAGTGCGCGCAGCACCGGGGCCAGGTGTACGGTCTGGTCGCGCCGTTGTGGGAGCAGGCCAAGGTGCTCGCCGACCACGTCACCGGGGCCAACCCGCGCGCGGCGTACCACGGTTCGCGTACCGCGACCAAGCTCAAGGTGGCCGGCGTGGACGTGGCCGCCATGGGCATCACGGCGCCGGAGCGCGAGGACGACGAGTTCGTGGTCTTCTCCGAGCCGATGCGCGGCGTGTACAAGAGCGTCATCATCCGGGACGACCGGTTGGTGGGCGCGACGCTGCTGGGTGACGTGTCCAAGGTGGGCTTCCTCATGCAGGCGTTCGACCGTGGGCTGCCGCTGCCGGAGGAGCGGGTGCGGCTGCTGTTCGACCTGGGCGGGCCGCCGGCCGAGGTGTCCGCCGCCGAACTGGACGACGGCGCGCAGGTGTGCAACTGCAACGGGGTCAGCAAGAAGCAGCTGGTCGCGACCGTCCACAGTGGTGTGAAGACGGTGACCGGGGTGATGGACGCGACCCGGGCCGGCAAGGGCTGCGGCTCGTGCCGCACGCTGGTCGGGCAGATCGTGGAGTGGGCCGCGGGCGGCGAGGTCGAGGAGGACCCGTCCGCGGGTTGGTACGTGCCCGGCGTACCGATGGACAAGCCGGCGCTCATGGCGGTCATCCGGGAGCAGCGGCTGACCAGCGTGTCCGCGGTGTTCGACGCGCTCGCCGGCGGCCGGGAGGACGCGAAGAGCAAGATGGGCCTGGTCTCGCTGCTGCGCATGATGTGGGGCGAGGAGTATGTGGACGAGCGCGGTGCGCGGTTCATCAACGACCGGGTACACGCGAACATCCAGAAGGACGGCACGTTCTCCGTGGTACCGCAGATGAAGGGCGGCGTCACCACACCCGACCAGCTGCGCCGGATCGCGGACGTGGCGGACCGGTACCAGGTGCCGCTGGTGAAGCTGACCGGCGGGCAGCGCATCGATCTGCTGGGCATCCGCAAGGAGGACCTGCCGAAGGTGTGGGCGGACCTGGACATGCCGTCCGGGTACGCGTACGGCAAGAGCTTCCGTACCGTGAAGACCTGCGTGGGAAGCGACTTCTGCCGTTTCGGACTGGGTGACTCGACCGCCCTGGGCATCGCCATCGAGAGCAGGTTCCAGGGGCTGGAGAGCCCGGCGAAGATGAAGCTCGCGGTGACCGGTTGCCCGCGCAACTGCGCCGAGGCGTACGTGAAGGACCTCGGTGTGGTCGCGGTGGAGGGCGGGCGGTGGGAGATCTACGTGGGCGGCGCGGCCGGCGCGCACATCCGCAAGGGCGACCTGCTGGCCACAGTGGACACTCCGGATGAGGTGATCACGCTGACCGGCCGGTTCCTCCAGTACTACCGGGAGAACGCGAACTGGCTGGAGCGCACGTACGCGTTCGTGCCGCGGATCGGCATCGAACGCATCCGGCATCTGGTGGTGGAGGACAGTGACGGTATCGCCGCCGGGCTGGACACCCGGATGGAGGAGTCGGTTGCCGGCTACCGTGATCCGTGGCAGGAGCGGGACGGACCGGTCACCCCGGGGCAGTTCCGCACCGCCTTGCCGCTGCTGGAGGTGCGGTCCTCGTGACGGTGGAGTACCGGCTGGGCCCCGTGGACGACCTGGCGGTGGGGGAGGGGCGGGCCTTTCCCGCGGGGGACCAGGTGGTGGCGGTGTTCCGGCTGCGGGACGGGAGCCTGCGGGCGGTGTCCGCGGTCTGCCCGCACGCGGGTGGGCCGATCGCGGACGGGCTGGCCGACGCGGAGGTGGTGATCTGCCCGCTGCACCAGCACGTGTACGAGCTGGCAACCGGCCATTCGCGTACCGGCCAGCCACCGCTGCGCGTGTACCCGGTACGGGTGGACGCTGGCCAGGTGGTGGTGGGCGTACCGGCCGGATGAGACCCGGTGTGGTTCATGCCGGAGGTTCTGCATCGTTGGCAGGCGTTATAGTCCGGGGATGGTGGAGCGGGCGATAACGCCGGCGGTGGCACAAGCCCTGGTGGGCAATGCCGTCCCGGGGTTCCGTGTCACCGGCGTCGCGGCTCGCGGTGGGGGTGAGGTGCACCGGGTGTACGAGGTGCGCGGCACCGGACCGGACCGGCCACTGGTCGTCAAGGTCTACGACGAGCGGTGGCCGTCGGCGGCCGACCACTGGCGTTCCAAGCTGTGCAAGGAAGTCTTCGTGTACGGCCTGCTCACCCGCCACGGCATCCAGGCCATCCCCCGGGTGCTGCGGCACGAACCCGCCGGCGTGCCGGCGCTGCCGTCCGCGTTCGCGGTGATGACGGTGCTGGACGGCCAGCCGTTGTCGACGGTCGCCGATCAACTCGACGTCCGCGACACGGATCGCGTCTACGAGCACCTGGGTCGGTTGCTGGCGGTGGTCCACCAGATCCGGGCGCGGCGGTGGGGTCACATCGCGACCGGCCTGGTCGATGTCAAGCCGTCGAACACCGCCTACATGCGGGACCGGTTCGCCACGCTGCTGCGGCGGTTCACCAGACTCGGCGCGGAGCGGCCGCTCGCCGATGCGATCAGCCGGCATGTCGGCCGGCATGCGGACCTGTTCGCCGCCTGCCAGCAGCCGACCTTGTGCCACAACGACTTTCACCAGGGCAACGTGCTGGTGGCCCGGGACGGGCCGGAGTGGCGGGTCAGCGGTTACGTCGACGTCGAAAACGCCGTCGCCGCCGATCCGCTGCTCGATCTGGCCAAGACCGACTACTACGCGCTGCGCGATCAGACGGCGAGGCGTCGCGCCTTCCTCCGCGGCTACGGTTCGCTGCCGGACGACTGGGCGGAACGCCTCGCCATCTACCGTCTCCATCACGCCGTCGAGTTCTGGAACTGGTCCGCCGGTACGGGCAAGGCAGATCTCCTACCGGCCATCCGGTTGGACGTCGAGGAACTCCTTTCCGCGCGGCCGTAAGCATGGGTTCTCCATCGGCCAAGCCCGGATCACGCCGGCCGCCAGGCGTCGACGTGCCGGATCAGGGAAGCGCTCCATTCGGCCAGCAGAACACTGCCCGCGCCACGGGTGGCGTTGGTCGGATCACCGAGCACGCCGTTCGGGCTCACCCCGCGTACGCCCGCACTGCGCAACCGGGGCATCAGGTACGCCAGTTCCTCCGTGTTACCCCGTTCGGCACGGTCCATCCGTACGGTGTGCGGTCGCAACACCAGTTGCACGGCGGTTTCGTGATGGCCGGCGTGCGGGTCGCCGTCCCAACGCGGTTGGAATGCGGTGACGTCGCGGGAGCGCGCTCGCAGCCGCGCCACGGCCCGGGCCAGCGGCTCCGCGTTGCCGCCGTGGGCGGATACGAAAAGCAGGTGCCGGAACGTCTTTGTCGCCGAGCGGCCAAGCTCGACGATGAGCAGTTCGGTGGCCTCCTGACCGATGGACAGCGTACCGGCGAAACCGTCATGCTCGCCGCTCGATCCGTACCAGACGGGTGGTGCGACCAGCACGTCCGACCGCGCCTCGGCCAGGCGCCGGCACAGCGCGCTGGCGATGTCGGTGTCCGTGGACAGTGGCAGGTGCGGGCCGTGCTGCTCGGTGGCGCCCAACGGTACCGCGAGAATCGCCCCGGACGCGGCGCGCCCAGCCACCTCCGGCCAGGTCAGGTCGGCGAGGAACATGTCGCAGGCGGGCTCCCGGGCGTGGCGGATATCGGGAAGGGTAACGGCACCGGGTGCCAGAATCAAGCCGGGGCCTGACGTGGGGCGTGCGCCACTGTGCCGGCGGTGCGTTGCGGACGCTGGCCGCGGAGCGGGCGGCCACTACGTGCGTGCTTGTGCCTGGGCCGCGGGGTCGAGGTGGTTGTTGGCCGTGTGTGCCTGTTGGGCCGCGTCGGCGCCGGTGCGGGTCAGTTGGGTGGCGAGTTGGTTGGCGTGGTCGAAGCCGCGGGTGAGCGAGCCGAGTTGGCTGAAGGCGTCGCTGGTGGCGGTGACCAGGTGGGTGCGCAGCTGGGTGGTGGCGGTGTCGGTGACGGTTTGGAGGGTGGTGGTGGCGTCTTCGACGGCTGTGGTGTCGAGTGTGGTGGCGATCTGTTCGGTCAGGCCGGCGGCGGTGATGGCGAGGTGGTGCACCTCCTCGGCGATGACCGCGAACGCCCGTCCGGCCGGCCCGGCGCGGCCGGCTTCGAATTTGGCGTTGAGGCCGAGTACCTGGAGCTGACGCGCGACCGCGGTGATCTGGGTGAGGGTGTCGCGGGCCGCGGCGGCACTGGTACCGAGTTGGCGGATGAGCTCGTCCAGGGGCCGGCGCAGGGTGTCGGCGCGGGTGCGGATCTGGTCGGTGATGGTGGTGGACAGGGCGTTGGGCAGGTCGGCGGCGTGCCGGATGCCGTCGTGGGATTCGGTCAGGCGGGTACCGATGTGGGCGACGCGTTCGGTCAGTTCGGCGGCGGCGGACGCGGCGCAGGACGCGGCGATGCTGGCGTGCAACGCGAGGTCGTTGGCGCGGCGGGTGAGCTGGTGCGCGCGGGTGGTGGAGCGGGGGGTACGCCGCAGCAGGTCGGCCGGGGTGACCACGCCGTGTTCGTCGGGCCGGCTGGTGGCCGCCGCGTACACCTGGCCCTGCCAGCGCTGTTCGAGTTGGGCGCGTTCGGGTTGGTCGGTGTACCAGGCGATGAACTCGTCGACCTTGTGGAGCAGGCGGGCGGAGTCCACGTCGGCGGCGGCGCCGACGGCATAGCGCCACAGGTCGTCGTCGAGGTTGCCGGGGAGGATCTCGATGCGTCCGCACCAGGGGCTGGCCGGGTTGGTGGCGGCCCAGTGGTAGATGGGCAGGTCGACGACGAAGGCGTCGACGTCGCCGTCGGTGAGGCAGTCGTGGATGCGGCTCTGGTCGCTGTAGGCCAGCAGGTTGGCCACCCGGATCCGGCCGTCGGGCAGGTCGGCGTTGGCGGCCCAGCGCACGCCACGGCGTTCCAGCACGCCCATCACGCTCGGGTCGTAGATGCATCCGACGACCTTGCCGGCCAGGTCGGACAGGCCCCGGATGCTGGCGTCGCCGGCCCGCCGGGCCAGCACGCACGGCAGGTAGGTGTACGGAGTGGACAGTGCCATCGGCACCGGGTACGCGTCGACCCGGGGAAGCGCGCTCCAGACCAGGTCGGCCTCCTGCTCGCCCGGGCTCGCGCCGGCCTGCAGCAGCTCGGGGCAGCGGTCCCACGGGTACGGGATGAGTTCGATGCGGGTGCCCAGCCACCGGGCGAACGCGGTGGCGTATTCGATGTCGAGGCCGTGGAGGCTGTCCGTACCGGGCGGGCGGAACGACAGCCCCTTGAAGTCGGGCTCGACCGCTACCCGCAGGACGCCACTGGCCAGGACCCGGTCCAGCCGGTCGCCGCCCGACTCGGGGCGCAGCCACTCGATCCCGTCGTTCGGCGTCGCGGTCGTGGCGGCGGCCCGGACCACGGCGCCGGCCCGGGACAGCTTCTCGTCCAGCCGCCCGGCGGCCTCGGCCAGCGACACGGCCAGCGCGCGGGCCACGCGCTGGTTTTCCCGCAGGTCGCCCAGCCGCTGGCCGGCCCGGAGCAGACCGGTGTGCGCGTCGTCCACCGCCGCCGCGGTGGCGTCTTCGACCGCGACCACCACCGTGTCGAATGTCGCCCGGAACTGCTGTGCGGTCTGTTCCAGCATGCGGTCGTCGGTGGCCGACCCGACGCTGCGCCCCGTTTCGATGATGGTGGTGGCCAGCCGCCGGACCTCGACGGCCACCATGTCGAAGCCCCCGTGGTCGGAGTTGATACCGGCCTCGATCGAAGCCTGTAGGCCCAGCATCCGGACCTTGTTGGCGATGGTGTCCAGCGCGGTGAGGTCGGCGGTGCGGGCGTCGGTGCGCGTGTGCAGCAGCGCCATCAGCGCGGCGATGCCCCGGTCCACGTCTTCGGATACCTGGGCGGCCCGCGTGCCCGCACCCTCGACCAGGCCCCGCAGCGCGCCGCACATGTCGTCGAGTACCTCGATCGATCCGCCCAGCGCGGCTTCGATACCCGTGACCGTCGCTTCGATTTCGGCCGCGTCGCCGGTCAGCGCGCCTGCACGCCTGCGCTCCTGCTCGATGGTCGCCGCGTCGAGGACGACGGCGACCTCAAGCGGGTCGGGCGGCACCGGCGCCGGTGCGCCGCCCGGTAGGCTCCCGGTGTCGGTCATGGCGGCTGTTAGAGAGCGACCCCGTCACCGGCCTCCGCCACGGTCCCGGCGACGGGCGGTGCCGGCACCGTCCCCGCAGTGTCGGCCGGCGCCACCACCGCGAGGTTGGCGGCGGCCAGCGCGTTCAGTTCCTCGGCCGCCGGCCTCAGCGCGCCGACGAGGCCGCGGTCCCGCCACCGCCGCCACACGTTGAGAGGCAGGTACAGGGCGATGATGGCCAGCCCGATGAAGAACAGCTTGCCGTCTTTCGCGCCGACGACCAGGGTCGGGGACTGCCAGCCGCCGTACACCAGGATGACGGCCAGGGCGAGGCAGACCACCAGGGCCACCCACCGGGCCGCCGCCGGCAGCCGGAACGGCCGGTTCACCTCGGGTCGCAGGTGCCGGTGCAGGAAGTAGCCACCGAGCGCGAGGACGATGGCCAGCAGGTACCCCATGTTGGAGAAGACGTAGATCGGCAGCGGGGAGCCGAACAGCAGCACCGCGAGCGAGCACCCGACGTTGAACAGCATCGCGTTGCCCGGCGAGCCGTGGCTGTTGAGCTTGCCGAACCAGCGCGGGATCACCCCGTCCTCGGCGATCTGGTACAGCGACCGGCCGACCCCCATGATGGCGTTCTGTACCGACAGGAGCAGCGCCACCACGAGCATCAGACCGACCGCCCAGCGCGCCCACGCGCTGGAGCCGAGAATCCGCTCGGTGTACTGCAGGAACACGGTCAACGGGTCCGCACTGGAGGCGCCGCCCAGCACGGCCACCATCATCAACGGCAGCGCGGCGTAGATGAAGAAACCGAATCCGCCTTCGGCGCCGAGCGCCAGCTTCGCGTCCCGGTGCGGGTCACGGCACTCACCGATGTAACAGGCGGCGGCCTCCATCGCGAACACCGACCAGATCATGATGAAGATCCAGGCCGCGTACGTGGCGGTGTGGTTCCCGGTGCCGGCCGGCAGGCTCAGCGACTTCAGGTTCGACCAGTGCACCGACGAGGGCCGGGCCAGCGGCAGGAACACCATCAGCGTCAACGGCGTCATGGCCAGCACGCCCAGGACGGTCGCCGCCCGGGCACCCATCCGGATGCCGAGCCAGGACGGCACCAGCATCACCAGGATCCCGCCGGCCGAGATCGACAGGCTGGCCAACGAGATCGGCGCCCCGATGCTGCCGAAGGGCTGGAACATCGGCCCGGACGGGATACCGAGCAGCGCCACCAGGTACGACGAGCACAGGATCATGTTGATCGGCGCGACCGGGAACCAACCCAGCCAGTACGCCCACGCCGATACGCCACCGACGTGCCGCGCCACCCGCCGGCCCAGCGGCTGGTACGTCACCGCGGCGTACGACGGCAGCCCACCGGCGCGGTGTGGCAGCATCGCCGCCAACTCGGCCAGGCAGAAGCACAGAAACACGCCCAGCGCGGTCACCCCGACGAACAACGGGAGAGACGCCGCACCGAGGCTCTGCACCGCGAACGGCGCGATACCGGTCACCAGGATCACCCCGGACAAACCGATGACGAACGCTCCCCACCAGCCGGTACCGCGCTCCAACCCGGACTGCGACGACGACCCTGACATACGATCCCCCGTCCCCTACGGTCTGCAGGGCGTATCGGCACCCGCGGGCGGGTGCTGAGGGCAGACGGCGAGGAGTCGACGCGCTGCGGGGCAGTACCTGGTAGTCGAGCTGCGCGCCAAGGTAGTCCGCCGTTGACGGTACTCCGCTAAGCGCGGTACTGTGCCTGGCGTGGATACGACGCAACTGCTCAAGGGCGTCCTCGATCTGGCCGTGCTCGCCGTACTGCGGCACGAGGACGGGTACGGATACGACATCCTCCGCCGGCTGCGTGCCGCGGGGCTGGAGGAGGTCGGCGACGCCTCGATCTACGGCACCCTGCGCCGGCTGTTCCAGGCCGGCTACCTGACCACGTACGTGGTGGCCAGCGAGGAAGGGCCGCACCGGAAGTACTACGCGCTCAACCCCGCCGGCCACGCCCAACTGGGCCGGTCCGGCAAGGTCTGGCGGACCTTCGCCGCCACCATGGACGCCCTGCTGGCAGAACCGGGAGTAGCGGCATGAACGCCACCAACGCGGGCACCGAGGAGATCACCCAGTACCTCGGCGCGGTCCGCGAGGCCCTCGCGGACCTGCCGCCGGCCGAACGCGAGGAACTACTGGAGGACCTGCCCGATCACCTTGCCGAGGTGTCGGCCGAGAGCGGGCAGCCGCTGACCGAGCGACTCGGCCCGCCCGAGCGGTACGCGGCCGAACTGCGGGCCGCGGCCGGCGTCGGCCCCGGTGCGGGTCGTACGCCGGTCACGCTGGCCGCTGCCGCCCGCCGGCTGGACACCGTACTGTCTGCTGTGGACACTCGGCTCGGCCCGCTGGTCGGGCAACCCAGACTGCGAGACTTCCTGCTGCTGCTGCGCCCGGCGTGGTGGGTGCTGCGCGGGTACCTGCTCGCGCTGGTCCTGGGCGCGTTTCTGGACCCGTCCTCGCCCGGCCTGCTGCCGCGGGTGCGTGGCCAGGAACTGGCCGGCCTCGTGCTCGTGTTCGCGTGCGCGCTCGGTTCCATCTGGGTCGGCCAGCGCAGCGCCGGACTGTCGCAGGTGGCCCGCAGGCTGGTTGTCGGGGCCGGCCTGCTGGTCGTGTTGTTCAGCCTGCCGGTGCTGGCTCACGTGGACAGCTACGCGCACAGCGGCGCGGCGGGCGTCGGCGGCGGCGGACCAGACGACCCCTACGGCGGCGTCAGCGACGTGTTCCCGTACGGGCCGGACGGCCGGCCGCTGCGTGGGGTGACCCTGTACGACCAGAACGGCAACCCGATCCAGATCGGTGACGCCGGGCGCTGCCAGACCTCCGGGCCGGACGCAGCGCTGACGTATGCGTATCCACTGTGCGGTGTCGGGTACCCACTCGTGACGGTGTCGCCGGACCTGACCCCCTCGCCGGCACCGTCGGTGACCGCGGCTCCGTCGCCGGTACCGTCGGCGAGCCGCCCCCCGTCACCGGCACCGTCCTGATGGGCTGCCCGTTGTCGAATTCCGGACCGCGCCCGAGGCATCAGTCGCGAAGGAACCCCCGTCTTTCGGAGCGGGTGTCACCGGACACCCAATACGAGAGGAGCACACGCCATGACCGCACCCACGCCGCAGCAGGACACCCGGGACGCCCAGGAGTTCGTGACCGACCTGGCGACTGCGCTGGACGACAGGGGCTACCACGCTTCGGCCGCCGCCCTGCGCGCCGAGATGCCCGACTCGGATGTCACCAACTCCGGCGGTATGGGCAGCGAGAAAGTCATCGCGGCGATCGTCGAATCGGTGGCCGAGCAGATCGCGCACGAAAAGAACAAGTAGTAGCCAGCGCGCCCGCGGTGCGGCCGGAGTCGTTCCAGCTCTCGGGACAGCCCGGTCGCCGCGGGCCCTGCTCAGTCGGGCCCCGCTCAATCGAGGCCGAAGGGCTCGATCGCCACGCCCGCCGCCCGGTCGCGCTGACGCGTCCGGGCGACCGCCACCCGCAGCACGACGCACAGCAGCACGGTGGGGAGCACCCCGAACAGCAGGTGCCACGACATGGCGACGGCACCGGGCGTGAACGCGTCACGGATGGCGGCGGCGATCTCCGCACAGAACAACAACCCGGTGAAACCGCCACTGAGGTAGGAGATCAGGACGCAGGTGTAGCGCAGCCTCAGCACCGTGACCCGGCGGCGCCGGGCGGCATACAGCGCCAGCAACCCGGCGATCGGGCCACTGGCGGCCCACGCCGCGGCATACGGCCACAGTGGCCGTAGCCCGGGCGCGAGGATGCTGATCGGCACGCCACTGACCAGACCGAGCGGCATGATGAGCAGGTACCACAGGCGCAGCCGGAGCAGGATCCGCCGGGCGGCGCGCGGGTCGGCCGCCGGTTGCTCAGCAGGCGGTGTTGGCGCGGCCGGGCGGTGCGCGGTCCGTTCCGGTGTGGCCAGCTGCCGCGCGGTGGCCACCGCGAGGTCCAGCAGCGCTGCGCCGAGTGACTGGGCCTGCTGGCGTGCCACCCGCTGCGCCTCTTGCCGGGCGAACTCGGCGCGGAACCTGCGCTCCTCCGCCCGGCCCTTCACGATGCCGGCGTAGATGACCGCCAGAGCCGCCAGCCCGACGAGTGTCGCCAGCCCGAAGATGCCCAGGAGAACGCCGGTGGGTGCGCCCGCGCCGCCGGCGATGACGAAACCCGCGAAGATGGCCAGACCGCCGTAGAGGATGCGGACGCCGATGGTCAGCCAGCGTGAGGACTGATCGCGTTCCACCCCGTCACTCTGGCAGCCATGAATGTCAGCGACAAGCACGGGCCGGCGGGCCGCGCTCTTCAGTCCCGGACGGTCGGTGGGTCGGCCGGGTCCTGGATCGCGCTCACGGCGGCGTGACCGCCACCCGGGGCCGGCGCCACGCCGGTCCGTTCAGTCAACTCAGGTCTGCAGGCAACCGGATCCGCACACCGGGTTGGAGCAGAGGCACGGTATGTAGCTGAACCGGGCGGTCGTACCGGAGAACAGCGTCAGCACGATGTGCGCCGAACGTCTGATGATCGGCGGGTCGCCCGGCCTCGGGAACAGGGTGTGGGCGCGCGTCGCGTCGCCGATGAGCACGACGCTGTGTGCCGCCGCCCGCGCCATGCTGGCCGTGGAAGTCAGTCCCGGCTCGGGCGGCTGCTTCGGTGGCGGTTGCCCCAACGCGATCGACAGGGCGACCGCCACCAACATCAATACGACACCGCTGACGGAATGCTTCATGATCGGCATGACCGGCCTCCGGATCTTCTGTGCTCCCCGGCGTTCCATCCCGTTCCATCCGGATCGCGGATCGCGGCGACCAGGCGGCACATGTGGTGGGTCAACGCGGGAGGACGGACGCGCCGGCCCTCGCCACGATCTCCTGCAACGCGACGACATGTTGGTCGAACGCGCCCCGGCCGACGCTGGTGAGCCGGGCCGAGGTACGCGGGCGCTTGCCGACGAAGCCCTTGCGGATCTCGATGTACCCGGCTTCTTCGAGCGTCGTGAGCTGCTTGGACAGCGCGGAGTCGGACAGGCCGATGCTCTCACGGAGGAACTTGAAGTCGGCCCATTCCGTGGCCGCGAGCAGCGACACGATCGAGAGCCGGGTGGGGGCGTGGATGAGTTCGTCGAACTTCGGCCGGATCATTTCGGGTCGCCGGTGCGCTGGTCGAGCATGCGGCGGCGCAGGTACCGCATCAGCAGTGGGCCGCCGACGACCATGACCGCGGCGGCCAGGAGGACGCCGGCGGTCGCGGGGTAGCGGAACCCGGCCGCCTTGAGTGCGAACGATGTCGGTAACGCGACGGCCAGGATGCCCGCCACGAAGGCGAGTATGGCCAGGACTCCGGCCGGTCCGAGCAGGTCGTTGCGCGGTTGGGCGCGCCCGACGATGCCGCGGACGAGTTGGCCGGTCGCGATGAGGATGCCGGCGACGAACGCGGCGGTCGCGATGCCGATCACGAGGGGTCGCCGCGTATCGACAGCGGCCGCGAAGCCAACCATCAGGACGGCGGTGGCCCACCAGAACCAGGTCGGGACGATGGTCAGGGTGACCACCTGCGCCCGCCGTCGGGCGATTTCCGTCAGTGCTCCGGCGGCTTCATCGGGGCGTACGTCGTTGGCCATGAGGCACCTCCACGTCTGTACGGACAGTACTTTCCTACCTGGAAAGTACCACCGACTTTCCCAGCCGGCAAGTAGTTGCCTGGCGCGCGGATCCGGCGGCCGGTGCAGGCCGCCCCTCATCGAGCAGCCGGGCCACCGGCACGCACTGCTGCGGAGCGGGATTCGACATCGGATGCTGATACGTCGGTTGTGCGACAGGCAGTGCCCGCCACGTTTGTGAGTGGTGCGCGGTTTCTTCCATCGTGCGAGAGGAAGATCGGGTGGCAGCGTGGGTAGGTCGCGGCTCACGGTGGGGCGCGCGTCCGGTGGTATCCGTGCCGGTGCTGGATGGGGCTTTCGTCCAGGCCGTTCGCGACCAGGTGCCCGGCGGGTGGGTGGTGCATGTATCCGCGGGCTGTTCCTTGCAGGCGGCGGTCGATGGGGCCCTGCTGGCGGAGGAGGCGCCGGACACGCCACGGTACGACGCGTTGACGGCCGCCGCGCGGCGGCCCACCGGCCAGGCGAAGCAGGATGCTCTGCTGGACCGGCGGCGGCGCGCCGCGCGGCGGGAGCGTTGGAAGTTCCTGGTGGAGCCGGTCAGTCTACTGTGGGTGGTCGTTGCGGGCCTGGGCGCCACCGTGATGAGCGCTGCCAACGTGCGGCAGTTCGGGCGCGGCGATGTGGCGTGGGACTCCGGCTCGGTACTGCTCCTTGGTGGCGTCGTGGCGGTGTTGGGCCACCTGACGGTGGCCGCGTGGCGGCTGGTTTGGTGGAGCGTGCGGGCCGCCCCGAGCGAGTGGGAGTTGGCTCAGGCGTTGCTGCGGGACCTGCGGTACGACTGGCGCAGGTTTCTCCCCAACGGCTGGTTCCGCGCCCGCGATGTGCCCCGTAGCCTTCCGGTTCTGTTGATCGCTGCCCCACCGCCGGGCATGCCGCGTCCGGCGCTGCTCGGCGCGTACCAGCGCTGGCCCTGGCCGCGACTGCCGTACTGGCTCTGGCGGCTGCTCGCCATGGCGCGGCGGCCGGCGGCCGTCCTGGTGACCGATTGCCAGGTGCCGGACCATGTGCCGGCGCGGGTGTGGATCCGCCTCGCGTGGACTTCCGTGCTGGGTTTCGTCCGGTGGCTGCCCTGGCAACCAGCACGTCTGGTACGGCGGTGGCGGGCCGAACCAGGGACGGCCTGGCGCCGCTCGACGGTACTGCTGGCCCTGCTCGCCGGCCGGTGCGTGCCGATCGGACGCGCGCTGCGCCGGACAGCGCGGCGGCTGGTTGGCGTCGCGGTTCCGCGTACCGCCCGCAGGCGGGCCCGCCGCTTGACGCAGTACGGTGTCGTATTCGTCCTGCTGCTCGGCTCCTTCTATGCCGACCGCAGCCCGGACCAGCCGTACTGCCTGTGGCGTGTGCCGGACGCGGTTCGTGTTGCCGCCGGCATGAAGGGCGGCAACGTGTCGACTGATACCACGGATGGCGAGTGGATCGGTTACCGCACCTGCCTGGGCTGGTGGCAACTGGGCGCTGACGTTCTGAACACCATGCTCGCCCGGGTCAGCGGACCGCTGACCGTCCACCACCCCGGTCCGGACGACAATCCACACCTGTTCGACGTCAACTTGATCTACCGGGAGAACAAGCGCGTCGAGCGGCTGGCGGGCGGGCAGCGGCCCCTGATCACCGTCGCGCTGATCACCTCGCTCACCTCCGCCGACCCCACCCGGCCGATCCGATCGGTCGTGGCCGAACGGGAGGGCCTGGCCGGCGCATACGTGGCTCAGCTGCGCATCAACCGGACGCGCGCCGCGTGGGGGCCGTACGTGCGCCTCGCCGTCGTCAACGTCGGCGACCTCACCCCAGTCAGCGACACGCGCGTCAACCGCCACCTGGCGATCGCGCGGGACAAGCTGCGGCAGCTCGCGGAGGACCCGACGCTCGCGGCCGCGGTGGTCACGGTCAACAGCATCACGCCGGTACAGACGATGCTGCGCGACTCGCTCGGTGCCGCAGGAGTGCCCATGGTTACTCCGACCATGTCGGCCGACGGGTTCGGCAGGGCCTTCGGAGTGGACCCGATCTTCTTTCAGGTCGTCGCCACCAATGACGACGAGGTCGAACTCACCTACCGGTACGCCGCGAGCAGACGCGTGCCGCTGGTCTACTTCTATCCGGTACGAAACACGACCGGCACACCCGGCGATCTGTACCTCAGCTCGCTGTACTGTGACGTACTGCGGCGCCACCAGCCTGGTCTAGGTACCGTGCAGGGCCCGCCGTGCCGGCCGGCGGCAGTGCTCGGCAACGCGGTCACGCACCGGCCGGCGGTACCGGTATCGCTGGTGCCGTGGTCGCCCTGGCCGCAGGTGAACGACGTGGCCACCCGGGCCTGCCCGCCCCCATCGTCCGCGGCCGGTACGGCGAAGGGCAGCACGCCCGAGCGGCCGCTGGTCTTCTTCGGCGGCCGCTACACCGACGTCGCGGAGTTCCTGCATACGCTGCAACTCAGCTGCGCGGGCCGGATGCCCGAGGTCACGCTGACCCCCAACGCCGCACGTTTCCTCTCCGACAGAGACCTCGCCCAGCAGATACCACATGGACTACGCGTCCTCATCAGCTACCCGGGCCCGGTCCTCACCTGCGAAACGCTACGGAACTCGTCGCTGGACAGTGGCCGTCGACTCGAATTCTACGATGACATCCGCACGGCCCTGCACCGCTGCGCCGGCCGGGGCGACACCGAAGCCGACCGCTGGCTCGCGGCGAGCTGGGCAGCGACCGAATACGACTCGCTACTGATGATCGACGACGCAGTGCTGCGCACCGGCCTGCGGCACGCGAGCGATGCCCGCGGTGACATTCTGGCATGCCTCCGCGCAACCGTTAAATCATGTACCGATATACAGTACCCGGGCGCCTACGGCACGATCAGCCTCCGGAACGGCCTCGGACGCCGGCCCGCCGTCCTGCTACGGGTCAAAGATCTCGCGGACGCGTTCGAATCCGGAGGTAGCACGGAAACGGTGGGCACCTGCGACACCCGGTCGACACCCTGCACAGCCCACTTCGATGATCTCAGTTGAGTTGTCGGCTGGCCGACTAACAACGACGTATGTGCATTAATACGCAGAACCATCCGCCGCGGCCGGCTTTGCTGTCACCGGGACAACAACCGCTCGGAAGGATCTCAGTATGCGTGCACTCAAGCACCTGACCCTGCTCGCGGCGCTGCTCGCGGGCGCGTCAATCCCGCTGCTCGCGGTGGCCAGCCAGACTCAGGCGGCGGACCCGAGCATCACCTTCACCATGGTCAGGTCTGCTGCCGTGGTCAACGCCAACTGCCTGACCACGGCGACCGCCGCCGTGCGCGTGGTGTCGCACGGGCTGACCGAGACGATGACGGTCAGCGCCGCGGGTCTGCCCGCGAACACCAACTTCGACCTGTTCGTCATCCAACTGCCGAACGCGCCGTTCGGGGTGTCGTGGTACCAGAGCGATCTGCAGTCGGATGGCTCGGGTAGGGCTTCGGTGACGGTGGTGGGTCGGTTCAGCGTGGAGACGTTCGCCGTGGCACCCGGCAGTGGTGTCGCGCCCACCCCGCATTCGGGTATCGACGCCGCGACCAACCCGGCGTTCGCCCCGATCCATACGTTCCACCTCGGGTTCTGGTTCAACTCTCCGGCCGACGCCGCGAAGGCCGGCTGC
This sequence comes from Rugosimonospora sp., assembly GCA_035278125.1. Taxonomy (GTDB): domain Bacteria; phylum Actinomycetota; class Actinomycetes; order Mycobacteriales; family Micromonosporaceae; genus DATEJJ01. The sequence goes on along the minus strand of DATEJJ010001077.1, from coordinate 6,615 downwards.
CCGGCAACGGTGACCCCGTTCAACGGCGAGCACACGGCCGGCATCCAGGCCATGAGCACCCGCAACTTCGCCGACACCGACGGCCCCCTGGGCCGGTTCGCACCCTGACCTGTGTCAGGCGAGCCACGCGACCGTGCGTTGGCGGAACCCCAGCGGCTGCGCTGGGGTTCCGCCACATCCGACGCGCGATCCGACGGCCCCGGTCGGTGAGCCGGCCCGGGGGCGACGAGCATGTTACCGAGCGGGAGTGAGTCCCTTTATCCGGTCGACTGTCTTGGTGACCATTGCGTTGATCTCGGGACCGGGCTGGTTGCCGTCCTTGATGATGCTGGACATGATGTTCCCCACGCGGACAGCGACCACAGTGGACACATCTTTCGAACCGTCCTTGGTGCGGGTGGTCGTTATGGAAATCGCGATCATGTCGTCGCCGACCTTCGGGGAAGTGACCGGACTGATACTTGTCGTGGTGACCCCGCTGCGGCGCGTGATGGACCAGGTCGTGCAGCCCAACAAGCGAGAACGAAGGTCCGAAAAGTACTTCGTCGCATCGCTTCCCCCGCTGACGATCACCTGGTCGATAGTGCTGTCCCCGGAGCTTGTCGCGTAGTCCACTGCCGCCCTCGGAGCATCTGGCGTGTCCGGGCCGATGTCGAATATCTCTTCGGTGGCGTCGTCGCAGCCGGGATTGGTACTCGACGGGGCGATTCCATGAGGTGTCGGATTCATGCTTGGTGGGGGCTCGCTCGGGTATCCGCTCGCGCTGGGCCCAGGGTCCTGTTCGAGCTGATAGCCGGGGACGTCAGCGACCGACAGCAGTGCCCGCTTGAGATCATCGGACGTCAGGGTCTTTGTCGACTGCGGTGCGCCTGCCCCGCTGGCGGCGGTACCACCACTCCCGCATGCGGCCGTCGCGAGTACGGCCAATGCCAAGGTAGCAACGATGGGGCGCGATCGCTTCATGCCAAGTCCTTTCCTGGGCCGCCCGGGCTGGTGACCCGCGCGACGACGGTTCGCCGGGGCGGGTGTGGGCCGGTGTCCGCCGGAGACATTGATGTGATACGCGGCGGGCCCCGATGCCTGTGACCGTAGTGGGACGCCCGGCGGGTGTGGCAGCCCCCAACCGGCGGCCCCCAACTGGCGGGGTATGAGGGGAAACATGGCGGAGTCCGCGCAAGAAGGTTCGCCTGACGATCTCGGCTACCCGGTCCCCAACGCCTGCCAAGCATGGACACAAGTCAATGGGGCGGCAGCTGCTCGAATCGGGCCCGTACATATTCGGGACGGGTCGGGTCCGCGGGCGCGCCGCCGCGGTGTGCGGTGTGGCTGGCGCGCCCGCGGGTGCGGCATCGCGCCGCGTCCCCAACCCCACGTAATCCTACAAGCTGTAGTGCCTCAGCGTTGCGGCATCCGGCCGCGGGTACCGCTTTCGGGTGTACCGCACGCCTCCCGTGGGCGGTTCGGGGCTGTGCCGATCCGCCGATGGCAGGCGCGATAACCGGGTCACACACTGCGGCGTAACGGGTCGCGGCCGGTGTCAGTCGGATCGTGCCTACCGGGTCGCGGGCCCGTGAGGCGGGACGGGCTCGGACCCCGTGGGTAGCTGACTACCCTGTCCGCGGCCGGCTCGACTATAGTTGCGCAAGCGCGCAAATCATTTGGTATGGCGCCAAGCGACCGTATTGCCCTGGAGAACACGTGATGTCGCAGGTGCCGCGCAAGTCTGCCGGTGCTCGGCGGGGTGGACGCCGCCGGATCGGTGTCGCCGCACCGTGGGCCGCGACGGGACTCGCGCTCGTGGGTACCGCGGCGGGGGCCGTCCTGGCGTGGTCGGACCGGTTCCGGGGATGGATTCTGGTCCCGCTCGTGATCGGTGCCTGGTCCGGCGCCGCGGTGGCATTCCTCGCGGGCGCCGTTGTTTCGCGTCGGGCCAACCGCGACCACGACCGGTAACCTCCGACGGGTACCCACGCATTGACATAGGTAGATCAACGTGGGGACGATGGAGGCGCCGCGTGTTGGTACCGAGACTGTGAGGTTTGTGATGTTCCGACGTCCTGCAACAGTCCTGACCGCGATTCTCCTCATGTGCGGCTTTGCTGCCGCCCCGGCCATGGCGAACACGATATCGGCCGCCCCTGTCGGTCCGCATCAGTTCTTCACCGGAATGGTCAACGACACGGTCGTTGGCGCCACCATCACGGTGGTCTGCGTCGGGCCGACGGCCCTCGGACGCCCGCTGGGCGGGCAGACCATCGGTGTGGCACTGGTGACCACCCCCGTCACCGGCGACGCGTCGATCGGGTACACCGGTGACGCGGCCACCAGCATCAGCGCCGTCCAGCCCGTGAGCGGCAACCCGGCGCCGATCGCGGTCTTCACCGCCTACGGCGACCAGCCGCTGCCCACCACGCGGACGATGCCGTGCGGCGGGACGGTCACCATCGCGTTCGTACCCTCGCCCGACACCGGTGGCCGGGCGGCCGTCATCACCGCGCGGATCCACGCGCTGTTTGTCCTGTAGGGCGATGGCATCACGGTGTACCCGGTGCCGTGTGGAGCTTGTTGACCAGTTGCGGGTGCGCGGCGGCGAAGGCGTCGAGGGTGTCGTCGCGCAGCGCCTGCCACAGGTCGTTGATGCCGGCGTCGCCGACGATGTAGTACGGCGGGCGGGGTTGCGGGTGTGAGGGGGTGCGCAGCCCGACGATGGATTCGGGTCGGATGTCCTTGAGCGCGTAGACGAAGTCGAGGATGGGGGTGCCGTTGGTGTCGACGGTCAGCCCCGAACCGATATCGTGTACCGCCCGGTCGAGTTTGATCGGGTCGGTGAGGGTACCCGCGGAGACCAGTTGTTTGAGTACGGCGACGATGAACTGTTGCTGGTGGCGTTGCCGGTCGTAGTCTCCGTTGGGGAGCAGTTCGCGCTGGCGTACGTAGTCCAGGGCCTGCCAGGCGGCCAGGTGTTGGCAGCCGGGGTAGTACACCTGGGGGGTGACGCCGGGCACCTTGACGGGGTGGCCGCCGGTGTTGGTGTAGGGGGCGGCGAACCTGCCGTTGCGGTCGTGTCCGATGTGGACGGATACGGTCTTCACGTCGACGCAGATGGTGATGCCGCCGAGGGTCTGTACGGCCTTTTCGAAGCCGTCGAAGCGGGTTTCCACGGCGCCGTTGAAGGTCAGTCCGGTCAGGTCGGCGATGGTCTGGGCCATCAGCGGCATGCCGCCGTAGTTGAGGGCGGCGTCGATCTTCTCGGTGCTGCCCTTGAAATGGGTGGGTGGGTACGGCTTGATGGGGTAGTACAGGTCGCGGGGGATGGATACGAAGTAGGCGCGGTTCATGCCGGCCGGTACGTGGACCACCATGAGGGAGTCGGCGCGTTCGCCGTTGGTGGGGGCCCAGTCACGGTAGTTGGAGCCGATCAGCAGGAAGTTCAGCGGTCCGCGCAGGTGGGTGCCGGGGGTGGCGCGGGCGCCGCCGAGGATGTTGGCCTGGGTGATGCTGGAGGTCGCGGCGCGGGCGAGCAACCGTATCCCGATCAGGGCGGTCGTCGAGGCCAGCGTGAGCACCGCGCCGAGGATCACGCACGCGCGGGCCCACAACGGGCCCTTCGGCCGGCCAGGCGGGGCCGGGCGACTCCGCCGCCCGGCTGAACCCGTCACGGGTCCGCCGCGTGCCCTGGACGTGGCTGAATCTCCGTGCCCCATCCGGTTCTCCCTCCCGTCGTCCAACTGGCCTCTGCCCATGATGAAGATGATTGCGCAATTACGCAAATATGAGGCTTCGCGGAGTGCGCGGGCGAGCGTGTCCAGGGCGGCCGGGTAGTTTACCCCCTTGGGAGTGGCGTATCCGACGATCAGCCCCTGGTTTCGGCTCCGCTGGGCGTGTGCCAGTGCGGGCGGAGCGACCTCCCGGTGCTGGTGGCGGCCATGCGGCGCGAGCGGCAGGCGCTGCCTCGTTACGTTTTCTGAGGTACGGTGAGCCGCCGGCCTTCCGGTCGTCCGTGGCCGCACGACACCAAGGAGACCCAGCATGACGATCCGGCGGATGGACAATGTCCTCATCGTTGTCGATGACCTGGACGCTGTTGTTTCGTTCTTCGTCGAACTCGGCATGGAGCTGGAGGGCAGGGGTCCCGTCGGGGGACGGTGGGTGGAGCGTGTCATCGGCATCGACGACGTCCGACAGGAGGTGGCGATGCTACGAACCCCGGACGGCCACGGCCGGATCGAGCTGGCGATGTTCCACACGCCGAAGGCGATCAGCGCCGAGCCGAAGAACGCACCGGCGAACACGCTGGGCATCCGTCGCATCATGTTCGCCGTCGACGACATCGAGGCCGTCGTTACCCGCCTGCGCGCCCACGGCGCCGAACTCGTCGGCGAACTGGCGCAGTACGAAAACAGCTATCGGCTCTGCTACGTTCGCGGGCCGGAGGGCATCGTCGTCGGACTGGCCGAACAGCTCGGCTGAAAAGAGCCCGCCGGTGCGGGGGTGCACCCGGCTTGCTTGCTGGCCTGTGGGTTGCAGAATTCTGCAACCCACAGCGCCGCGCCCGGCGATGTACGGCAACGGGACAGCTGCGCCCGGCCGCGCTCCCCGCGAGGATGTGGAGCGTTCGGCCGGGCGCAGTGTTGATCCCGGTGCCGGGCCCTGGACGCACGGTCCGGCACCGGGAGCTCGTCAGACAGCGGGGAACGCGTTGGCGAGCAGTTGGCGGAACTGCGCGTCGAACCAGTGTCCGGACAGTGGTGCGTTGGGCAGCGCACCGGACATGTGGTTGTTGTTTCGCGGGTTGCCGGTGTACGTCGGGTCGCACATCCGGTCGAAGCCCTTGCCCTCGTCGTTCGGGATGGCGGAGCTGGAACCGTCCGACTCGCCCGGCGGCTTCACCCACACGTACGCGTCGACGCCGGTGGCCGGGGCTGCCTTGGGCCGCTCGCCGAGGCCGGCGCCGGACTGGTTGCACCAGTTGCCGAGGTGGATACGGCGGTCGATGCGCGACTGGTCCATGTAGGTGTTCGGGTCGGTGGACGTACTGGTCCGCGTCGGCCGGTTCGGGCCGCCCCACCCGTCGCGGGAGGTGTCGATGATCATGCTGACCGAGTGGCCGATCGCCGCGGCGAGGACCGGCTTGTACGCCTGCACGTAGGACAGTTCATCGATGTAGTTGTTCCAGTCGATCCAGCCGCCCGATACCTGGCGGATGGGCTGGCCACCGATGACGTCGGAGATGCTGAAGAACGGCTCGTGCAGCGCTCCGTAGTTGGCCACGTTGGAGGCGAAACCGAACAGGGAGGCGGGGGTGGCGGGTGCGGTGTTCACGACCGTGGTCATCAGGTTCGCGAACGGCTGGAAGTTGTCGGTCCAGCCGAGCCAGCCGTGGTGGCCGATGTCGACATAGTTGTACACGTTCGGGATCGCGCCCAGCTTGCCGAGCGCGTACGCGACACCGTTGACGTAGTCGCCGCTCGTCTGGGCCTGGTCGCAGGTCGTACCCGCGGCGGTCGGTCGCGAGCCGACGTTGGTGATCAGGTTCGGCAGTGAATCGATCTCCACGACGTTCACGATCCGGAGGTTCGCGAACGCCGGGTCGGCGAGGATCGCGGCGATCGGGTCGATGAACTCGGTCTTGTACCGGCTGAGTTCACCGAGCTTCAGTTCACCGTTGGACGCCAGCGCGGCGCAGTCGCGGCCGGGCAGGTCGTAGGTGACCATCTGGAACAGGTTGGCGCCCTGCGCCACCGCGCCGGTCAGGTGCGCCCGCAGGCCACGGCTCGCGGTGGTACCCGCGATCGCGGCGATCCGGTCCATCCACACGAACGTCGGCTGGTTGGCGACGGCGGCGCCGCCGCTGGATCGGGCGTTGGCCGCCCAGTCCGGGTTGACGTAGGCTCGGGCGCCCGCGAACGGGTTGGCCACCCTGGCGAGCGGGGACACGCTCGCGTGGGCCTGCGCGCTGATGGCGGTCAGCGCCGCCGTGAGCATGAGGGCAGCGGCCGCGGTCAGCGTCCAGCGGTACCGGGAGCGGGTGGCTCCCGATGGGGGTTTCCGGTTCATCCGGTCCTCCTTGCGGGTCCCGGGGCGATGACAACGCAGCGGTCACCGCCGTCGGGTCTCTTGACGGGGTACGACTGTTCGGCCGTCCCCACTGCCTGATGGGTGCCCTCGACGACCGGTGACCTGGACCGACTCCCCAGATACATTGACAAACATCATTGCATCGATTCAATCGGGAAGCAATCATTGATAGATGTCAGTTCGACTGACGTGAATATTAGCTAGCCTGCCGGCACACGCGCCGCCCCCGCCACCTGGCGGGGCACCCCCGCCAGGTGGCGGTGTCCGCGGCGGTACCGGTCAGGGACCGCACACCCGTCACTCGGCAGATGCGCTGAGTCCGCTACACCTGTCAGTCTGGATAGCGCAGATCCCGTACGGTACGGGGCACAGACGACTGGAGACGCGATGACCTGCTTCTTCGACCCCGCGCACGGCTGGGCTGTGGAGAGCGTCATGTGGCAGCCGCAGTGGGGCGTACCCCGTCCGGTGCCGGTCTGCGCCGCCTGCCGCCAGCACGTACAGATGGAAAACGCACAGCGGGCCGGCTACCCGGCC
>DATEJJ010001076.1:0-5755 GCA_035278125.1 Rugosimonospora sp. | reverse complement strand
ACCGGCGCGCTGCACGAGGTGCAGACCGCGGACGCCCAGCTGCGCGCGCGCTACGCCGCCGGTGCCGCCGCACAGCGGGCCGCCATCGCCACGGCACTGCGCGGGGCCGGCGCCGCGCACCTGCGACTGCGTACCGACCGTGACTGGCTGCTGGACATCGTGCGCTTCGTCGCCGCCCAGCGGCATGCCCGTACGAGGGGAACGACCAGATGATCCGCTTCCTCGCACCCCTGTGGCTGCTGGCCATCCTCCCGGTCCTGGCGCTGGCCGGCGCGTACGTCTGGCGCCAGCTGCGCCGCCGCTCGTACGCGGTGAAGTTCACCAACGTCGACCTGCTCAAGTCGCTGGCCCCGCGCGGCCTCGGGTACCGGCGGCACCTCGCCGCGGGCACCTTCCTGCTCACGCTGCTGACGCTGGCCTGCGCGCTGGCCCGGCCGTCCACGGACGCGAAGCAGCCGCTGGAGCGGGCCACCGTGATGGTCGCCATCGACGTGTCGCTGTCCATGCAGTCCACCGACGTCTCGCCCACCCGGATCGCGGCGGCGCAGACCGCGGCCAAGGAGTTCGTGCAGCAGCTGCCGGCCGGGTACAACGTGGGGCTGGTGTCGTTCGCGAAGTCGGCGAACGTGCTGGTCTCGCCGACCAAGGACCGCGCCTCCATCACGCAGGCGATCGACTCGCTGCAGCTGGCCGAGGCGACCGCGACCGGCGAGGCGGTGTTCACCTCTCTGTCCGCGATCCAGTCGGTACCGGCGGACGGGGCCAACGGCGCGCCGCCCGCGCGGATCGTGCTGCTCTCCGACGGGTACCGGACGGCGGGCCGGCCGATCGAGGACGCGGCGGCGGCCGCCTCGGCGGCGAACGTACCGGTGTCCACGATCGCGTTCGGCACGGACGAGGGGACCGTACAGATCCAGGGCCAGACCCAGCGGGTACCGGTGGACCGGGCCTCGCTGCAGAAGCTCGCCGAGACCACCCGCGGGCACTACTACGAGGCGGCCAGCCTGTCCGAACTCAAGCAGGTGTACCAGGACATGGGCAGCTCGATCGGGTACAAGACGGTACCCCGGGAGATCACCCAGTGGTACGTGGGCATCGCGCTGCTGTTCGCGTTCGCGGCGGCCGGGATGAGTCTACTGTGGACATCGCGGTTGCCCTGACCGCCGCTGCTTGCTGACGAGCACGAACAGGTAGCCTACACCTACCGCTGGCCGCGACGGTTCGGCCGGTCGGGCCGACACTGCGGAGGAGGGGCTTGCCGTGCCACGAACCGTGCTGGTCACCGGGGGCAACCGGGGCATCGGCCTGGCGATCGCGCACGCGTTCGCGAAGCAGGGTGACCGGGTCGCGGTGACACACCGTGGCTCCGCCGTCCCGGTCGACGGGGTCTTCCCCGTCACCTGCGACATCACCGACCCGGCGGCGGTGGACGCCGCGTTCGCGGCCGTGGAGGCCGAGCTGGGCCCGGTAGAGGTGCTGGTGGCCAACGCCGGGATCACCGCCGACGCGCTGCTGCTGCGCATGTCGGAGGACCAGTTCGAACGGGTACTCGCGACCAACCTGACCGGCGCCTGGCGCTGCGCCAAGCGGGCGGCGAGCAGGATGCTGCGCGCCCGGTGGGGCCGGATCATCTTCATCTCCTCGGTGACCGGCCTGGTGGGCAGCGCCGGGCAGGTGAACTACGCGGCCAGCAAGGCCGGGATGGTCGGCATGGCCCGCTCCATCGCCCGCGAACTGGGCAGCCGCAACATCACCGCGAACGTGGTGACGCCCGGCTTCGTGGAGACGGACATGACCGCGAACCTGCCCGACGAGCTGAAGCAGCAGTACCTCAAGCAGATCCCGGCCGGCCGCTTCGCCCAGCCCGACGAGGTGGCCGGCGCGGTCACCTGGCTGGCCAGCGACGCGGCAGGATACGTGACGGGTGCCATCATCCCGGTCGACGGCGGCATCGGCATGGGCCACTGAACCACCTTCACGAAGGAGCACGTACGTGTCAGGACTGCTGGCCGGTAAGCGGCTGCTCATCACCGGAGTGATCACGGATCAGTCCATCGCGTTCTCCACCGCCCGGCTGGCGCAGGAGCAGGGCGCCACGGTGGTGCTGACCGGGTTCGGCCGGCTGTCGCTGGTGGAGCGGATCGCCAAGCGGCTGCCCGCCGAGGCGCCCGTCATCGAACTGGACGTGACCAACGCGGAGCACCTGGCGGCCCTGCCCGACCGGGTGACCTCCTATGTGGACGGTCTGGACGGCGTGGTCCACTCGATCGCGTTCGCGCCCGCGAGCTGCCTGGGCGGTGGCTTCCTGGACGCGCCGTGGGAGGACGTGTCCACCGCGCTGCACGTCTCGACGTACTCGTACAAGGCGCTGGCCACCGCGTGCCTGCCGCTGCTCGCCCCGGGCGCGGCCGTGGTGGGCCTCACCTTCGACGCCACCAAGGCGTGGCCGGTGTACGACTGGATGGGCGTGGCCAAGGCCGGCCTCGAATCCGCGAACCGGTACCTGGCGCTGCACCTGGGGCGCAAGGGGATCCGCGCGAACCTGGTCTCGGCCGGCCCCCTGCGTACCATGGCCGCCCGGTCCATCCCCGGCTTCGACCAGTTCGAGGACGCCTGGGCGCAGCGCGCGCCGCTGGGCTGGAGCCTGACCGACCAGGAGCCGGCGGCGCGGGCCATCCTCGCGCTGCTCTCCGACTGGTTCCCGGCCACCACCGGCGAAGTGGTACACGTCGACGGCGGGTACCACGCGCTGGGGGCGTGACGTGCGGTACGACGCCTTCCTGCTGGTGTCGTTCGGCGGTCCCGAGGGGCCGGACGACGTACTGCCGTTCCTGCGCAACGTGACCCGGGGCCGCAACGTACCCGAGGACCGCCTGCTCGCGGTGGCCGAGCACTACCACCACTTCGGCGGCGTGTCCCCGATCAACGCGCAGTGCCGGGAGCTGCTGGACGCGATCGGCAAGGACTTCGCCGCGCACGGGTTGGACGCCCCGTTGTACTGGGGCAACCGCAACTGGGATCCGCTGCTCACCGACACGCTCGCCGCCATGGCCGCCGCCGGGGTACGCCGCGCGGTGGCGTTCGTCACCAGCCCGTACGCGTCGTACTCGTCCTGCCGGCAGTACCGGGAGGATATCGAGCGGGCCCGCGCCCACGTGGGGGCCGGCGCGCCCGAGGTGGACAAGCTGCGCCACTACCACGACCACCCCGGCTTCATCGAGCCGCACGCCGACGCGGTACGCGCCGCGCTGGCGAGGCTGCCCGCGGACCGGCGGGCCGGTACCCGGCTGGTGTTCACCGCGCACTCCATCCCGCTGTCCATGGCCGCGGCCAGCGGTGCGGTGTCCAATGGCGGGGTGGGCGGGTGGTACGAGGCGCAGCTACGGGAGGCGGCGGCCCTGGTCGCGGGTCGCGCCGCGCCGGAGCTGCCGTGGGACCTGGTGTGGCAGAGCCGCTCGGGACCACCGCGGGTGCCGTGGCTGGAGCCGGACGTGAGCGACCATCTGGAAGCGCTGCACGCGGCGGGTACCACGGGCGTGGTGGTCAGCCCGATCGGCTTCGTCTCCGACCACATCGAGGTGGTCTGGGACCTGGACACCGAGGCGGCGCAGACCGCGGCCCGGCTGGGCCTGGACTTCGCCCGGGCGGCCACCCCCGGCACCGATCCCCGGTTCGTGGCGATGGTACGCGAGCTTGTCACCGAGCGTATCGATCCGGGCGCACCGCGCCGAGCCCTGGGCCAGCTTGCGAGATGGGACACATGTGAGGTCGGCTGCTGTGTACCCGCCCGACCCTCCCCGGTAACGCCGGCCTGAGAGGATTCCAGGCATGACCGAACGTAAGCCGGTGGAATCCTGGCTGTCGGACATGGACGGTGTACTGGTGCACGAGGGGCAGCCGGTACCGGGCGCTCCGGAGTTCGTGAGCCGGCTGCGCGCCTCCGGCAAGCCCTTCCTGATCCTGACCAACAACTCCATCTACACCGCGCGCGACCTGCAGGCCCGGCTGCACCGGCTGGGCTTCGAGGACGTACCCGAAACGGCGATCTGGACCTCGGCGCTGGCCACCGCGCAGTTCCTCGCCGACCAGCGGCCGGGCGGCTCGGCGTACGTGCTGGGCGAGGCGGGGCTGACCACGGCGCTGCACAACGCGGGGTACATACTGTCCAATCTGGAGCCCGACTACGTGGTGCTGGGCGAGACCCGCACGTACAGCTTCACCGCGATCACCACGGCGATCCGGCTGATCCTCGACGGCGCCCGGTTCATCTGCACCAACCCCGACCCGGTGGGCCCGTCGAACGAGGGCGTGCTGCCGGCGGTCGGCTCGGTGGCCGCGCTCATCTCCAAGGCCACCGGGATCGAGCCGTACTTCGTCGGCAAGCCGAACCCGATGATGATGCGCTCGGCCCTCAACACGATCGGCGCGCACTCGGAGACCACCGCGATGGTGGGCGACCGGATGGACACCGACGTGCTGTGCGGTCTGGAGGCGGGGCTGGAGACGATCCTGGTGCTCTCCGGCATCAGCACCCGGGCGGAGATCGACCGCTTCCCGTACCGGCCGTCGCGGGTGGTCAACTCCGTCGCGGACCTCATCGACGAGATCTGACCCGTCAGCCGCCGTGGGCCAGTTCGCGGCCGGTGCGCTGGTAGAAGCGGCGCAACTCGGCGTCGATCCGCGCGTTGCGGTCCGGGTCGAGGGTCACGCTGCCGGGCACGGCCGGCCGTGACTCGATCATCTGCGCGCGCAGGCCGAGCGGCGGGTGTGCGGCGAACGGCGAGACCTCGCCCTGCGCGCTGTGCTGGCGCCGGGCCGGCAACCGGTCGGCCCCGTCGGCCATGGCGGCCGCCACGGTGTCCGGCCAGCTTTCCGGGGGTACGCCGGACCGCGCGCGGCTGCGCAGCACGGTGAGTACCGGCTCGGCCGCCAGCATCAGATCCAGCATCGCGGTACTGGCGGCGGAGCCGGCCGCGCGGGCGGCGAGCGCGTCGGCGAGGTACTCGGCCCGCTGCGTGTCCCGCTGCACCAGCGCGACCAGCGCCAACCGGGCCAGCGTGACCGAGCCGCGCAGCAGCCCGAACACGGGTACCACGATCAGCTCGGTGAACCACACCATGGCCTGGGTGTTGGTCGCCGTCACCGGGCGCCCGCCGGCCGCCGCGGCCACGATCGCCGGGTCCCGGACCGCCTGGATGGTGGTGTCCCGCCCGGGTACCAGCAGCGCGATCCCGCGTACCAGCATGTGGTCGACCGGCTCGACCGGCCAGCCGCGCCGCGGGTCGCCGTCCACAAAGTGGGCCAGTTGGTGCGCGAGCAGCGCGACCCGCTGCGCCGGCGGCAGCACCATCCACAGTGGAAGGCCGAGCACGAGGTACCGGCGGCGCCGCAGGCCGTAGGTGCCGCCGTCCGCGGCGAACCCGCTGTCCAGGCAGACCACCGCCGGCATCCGGGCGCCCATCGTCGCGGCCACCTCGCCGATCAGCTGGTACAGCGCGGGTGCGGCGTCCGGGCGTACCCGGTCGGCGTACCGGGGCAGCCGGGCCGAGCGCGGCCAGGCCGCCAGCGCGCCGAGCGCGACCAGCAGGCCGAGGATCAGGTCGAGCGTGTTGCCCCGCAGGGCAAGCCAGCCGGCACCGGCCAGGCACAGCAGCGCGAGAGCGTAGTAGCCGAGGGCGACCGCGGTGCCGGCCAGGCGGCGCGGTGCCCAGCCGGGTCGGGTGGGCGGGTGGCCGTACAGCGCGTCGTACTCGGC
>DATEJJ010001075.1:0-2776 GCA_035278125.1 Rugosimonospora sp. | reverse complement strand
TCAAGGCGCTGGAGCAGCGCGCGGCCGCGTCCCTGGACTCCGCGGCCGTGGCGTCCGCGGTGCTGCCGAGCGTCTTCCGCGTGGACGCCGGCAATTTCTCGGGTACCGCGTTCGCGGTGGGCAAGGCCGGCGGCGCCGGTACCGACCTGCTGACCAACTTCCACGTGGTGGCGGACCTGTACGGCACGGGCGGGCGGTCGGTCGCCCTGCGGCACGACAACCAGCGCTTCCCGGCCCGGATCGTGCGGGTGGACCAGGCGCGGGATCTCGCGCTGCTGCACGCCACCCAGACCTTCCCGCGGCTGGCCGCCGCCGGCCAGCAGGTCGCCAGCGGTGCCCCGATCATCGTGGTGGGCGCGCCGCTCGGCCTGGCCCAGTCGGTGAGCAGCGGCATCGTCAGCGCGGTCCGCAGCGACGTACCGGGCGAGGCGGGCAAGACGTACATCCAGTTCAGCGCGCCGATCAACCCGGGCAACTCGGGCGGCCCGGTGGTCGACGCGCAGAAGCAGGTGGTCGGTATCGCCACGGCCAAGGCCACCAACGCCGAGGGCATCGGCCTGGCCATCCCGATCCACGTCGCCTGCGACTCCTTCCCGGTCTGCTGACCAGCCTCACTGTCCTTTGTGGAGGAACGATGTCCTACCCCGGAATGCCGCAACCCGAGCAGCCGCCCTCGCCGTACCAGCCGATGCCGCCCTACCCGCCCACCGCGCAGTACCCGCCGGTGGCCCCGCTGTCCGGCCCGCCCCTGGTCGGCCCCCCGATGTCCGGGCCACCCCTGCCTGGCCCACCCATGTCCGGGCCGCCGATGTACGCGCCCGTCACCGCGATGCCGGCCACCGGGCGGAGAACGCCCGCGGTGCCGTTACTGGCCGGGCTCGCCGCGCTGTTCTTCCTGGTCGCCGTCGTCTTCGTGACCCTGTACGTGACGAAGAGCGGCGCGTACAGCCACCAGGTGACGCTGGTCAGCCAGCGGGACAAGAGCATCACCGACGACCTGCAGCAGATCGACAGCCTCAAGCAGCAGCTGCAGTCCACAAAGGACCAGCTCAACGACGCGCAGCAGCAGCAGTCGGGTACGCAGAACCAGCTGGACGAGGTGACCAAGGAGAAGCAGGTCATCTCCAACTGCCTCAACCTCTACAACAAGGTGGTCGAGGCTCTGATCAACAACGACAAGAACACCTTCAACTCGACCTTCCCGACCATGAAGACGGCGTGCGACGAGGCGAGCAGGTACGTCAGCTGAGCCGTCAGCGGGTCAGCTCGGTGACCCCGGGCGGTGGCAGCCCCGCGGTCGAGGCGAGCAGGGTGAGCCAGGCCGCGAGGTGGATGCCGAGGTCGGTGTCGAGCGGAGTCCAGGACGCGCGCAGCTCCAGATCGGCGGAGCTGGGCGGGCCGGCCAGGTCGCCGAAGCGGGTCGAGGTGGTCTGCGTGACGGTACCGCCGGCCGCCGTGTACGAGGCGCCCTGCGCCTCCAGCGCGTCGGTCAGCCAGCTCCAGCACACCTCGGCCAGCAGCGGGTCGCTGGCCAGCTCCGGCTCCAGCTCGGCGGTGACGTAGCTGACCAGGCGCAGGTTGCCGTCCCACGCCTCGTGCCCGGCCGGATCGTAGAGCAGCACCAGCCGGCCGGTGGCCACCTCCTCGCCGTGCCGGCTGACGGTGCCGCCCAGCGCGTGCGCGTACGGCGCGAGCCGCTGCGGCGCGGGCAGCTTCTCCAGCAGGATCTCCGGCCGCGGGGTCACCGCCAGCATCCCGGCTACGGCGCGCGCAAACAGGTCCGGGAGAACGGTTGAGGGCGCCATGCTCGCAGCCTATTTCGCGCTGCCCGGCAGATCCTCATACGGCGCGCCGGCCGAGGGCCGCGGGAATCGTGGGATGATAGCGCCGATGACCGCCAGTGCGACGCCAGAAGCCGTCTTTGTCCGAGCTTGCCGTACAGAGTCCGTTCCGTACACTCCGGTGTGGTTCATGCGGCAGGCCGGCCGGTCGCTGCCCGAATACCGGGCGCTGCGGGCCCAGCACGACATGCTGTCCGCGTGTTTCGACGCCGAGTTGGTCTGCGAGATCACGCTGCAGCCGGTGCGCCGCCACGGGGTGGACGCCGCGATCTTCTTCTCCGACATCGTGGTGCCGCTCCTCGCCGTCGGGGTGGGCGTCGACATCGTGGCCGGCGTCGGGCCGGTGGTGGACAAGCCGGTCACCGAGGCGGCTGACGTCGACCGGCTGCGGGCCCTCGAACCCGACGACGTGCCCTACGTGAGTGCCGCCGCCGCCGCTCTGGTCGCCGAGCTGGGGCCGACCCCGCTGATCGGCTTCGCCGGCGCGCCGTTCACGCTGGCGAGCTACCTCGTGGAGGGCGGCCCGTCGCGCGAGTACGCGAAGACGAAGGCCCTGATGCACGGCAACCCACAGCTGTGGCACGCCCTGCTCGGCCGGCTCGCCGTCATCTCGCGGGAGTTCCTGCGGGTACAGATCGCCGCAGGGGCGTCGGCCGTGCAGCTGTTCGACTCCTGGGCCGGCGCGCTCTCGCTGGCCGACTACACCGAGTTCGTCCTGCCGCACAGCCGCGCGGTGCTGGAGCCGCTGGCCGGGTCGGTCCCGCGGATCCACTTCGGCGTCGGCACCGGCGAGCTGCTCACCGGGATCCGGGACGCGGGGGCGGACGTCGTCGGCGTGGACTGGCGGCTGCCTCTGGACGAGGCCGCGCGCCGGCTCGGGCCGGGCGTGGCCGTGCAGGGCAACCTCGACACCGCTCTGCTCGGTGCCGATTGGC
>DATEJJ010001074.1:0-4674 GCA_035278125.1 Rugosimonospora sp. | reverse complement strand
TGAACCCTCGGGAATTGCATCAGACGGGCGAGTTTTCGCAGGTCGCCTGCTGAGAGTGGCGGGGCAATGTGTTCGTACTCCCGCGTCGACACGCGGCCTGGCCTGCATGACTTGCTCAATGAGCCCGTTAGATGCATGATCCTTGCCTCAAGCGGTCTTGTTGATCTGGGCTGGAGGGTGAGTTGGGACGGGGTGATCTGGCGGGTGCCGCGCACCTGCAACTCGTCTCGGGCGTCGTGCAACTGCGGCCGGAGGAGGCGATGGTCGATGCCATGCTCTGCGGTTGGCGGGCGCAACAGACCGCGCGTGGCCTTCAGGAGGGCACTATGGTGCCGCGGGAGCGGCTGGTGCGGCAGTTCATCTCGTTCACCAACGAGTACCCGTGGCGGTGGGGGCCAGCGCATGTTGAGGAGTGGACGCAGTCGCTGACCGGGGAGAAGCACCTGGCGCCGTCGACGATTCGGGGCTACCAAACGGATCTGCGCCTGTTCAGCGAGTATCTCTGCGACAGTCGTTACGGCTGGGTCACCGCCTGCGAAGCCGAGTTCGGGCCGGGCGAGCACCCGGTGCCGATCTGCCACGAGTGGAACACCATCGCCCATCTCAACGACTACGAGGGCGATCCGGAGGCGCGACCGTTCACCCGCGAAGAGTTGCAGCGGTTCCTGGATTTCGCCGACGACCAGGTCGAGCGCGCAGTTCGGGCCAAGCGCAAGGGTGCTCTGGCCGCCTATCGAGATGCCACCTTGTTCAAGGTCATCTATGGGTGGGGGTTGCGTCGGACGGAGACATCCAAGCTGGATCTGGTTGACTGGGGCCGTAACCCAGCGGCGCCGGAGTTCGGCCGGTTCGGGATGCTGCACGTCCGTTACGGCAAGGCCGTGCGCGGCCAGCCGCCCCGGCGGCGCAACGTGCCGTCGGTGATGGGTTGGGCGGTGGACGCGGTCGCCGACTACGTGGCGAACATCCGCCCACGGTTCGGATGTGAGGAACAGCCGGCGTTGTGGGTGACTGAACGCGGTGGCCGGATCAAACCGGCGGAGATCAACGCCCGGTTCGTGTCCTACCGAGACGCGCTCGGGCTGCCGAAGACCCTGTCGCCCCACTCGCTGCGGCATTCGTGGGTCACGCATCTTACCGAGCAAGGGGTTGATCGCCGGTTCATCCAGGAAGCTGTCGGGCACCGATGCGACACTTCGACGGCGATCTACACCCATGTGTCCGGTGACTTCATGAACGCCGCGCTGCGCAAAGCACTCAGCCCGGCCTTGGGCCCCCTGCCTGATCCTCGGAAGGATTCGTGAATGCCCCGCAAACTCGACTATCGGTGGAACCTGCGGCAGGTCATGGCCACGCGGGAGATGTTCCAGACCACCGATCTGCTGGAACCGCTGGCACAGCGGGAGATCCGCCTGTCCTCCAGCCAGGTCTACCGGCTGGTCGTGGAACGACCGGAACGGCTCAGCTTGAAGATACTGATGGCGCTGCTGGACATCCTCGATTGCACGATGGAGGACCTGATCGAGCCGGTCGCCGTGGCCAAGCCGGCGGCTCGTAAACGCACGGCCAGCGGGGAGGAAGCCGGCATCGGCGGCTTGCGGCCCAAACGAGCCCGCATCACCGGCGTGTGACCGATGCCCACGGTGTTGGCGCCCGAGGTGCTCACCGACCCGATCGGTGTGCTGGTCGGCCTGGTCGTCAGGCACGAGCCGTCCCTGAACCGCGCGACGGTCACCGAGGTGGTCGAGAACCTGGCCGGCGGCCGCGCGAAACGTCGCCGGCTGGCCCAGGCTCTGCTGGACAGGCCGACAGTGTTGGCCGACGGCCGATCCCCGGCGCCCCGCGCGGTCGCGGACCTGCTGATCGCGTTGCGCAAAGCCGGCGCGATGAGGATCTCGCCGCCGGTCTGCGCCGAATGCGGCAAGCAGTTGCGCACCTTCCAACGCCGCGGTGAGCACTGGTACTGCGCAGTTTGCGGTCCGGTGCGGGAACCCTGCGCGGTATGCGGCAACCTCCGGCGTGTCCGCTGCCGTGATCGCGAACAACGGCCCCGATGCGCGCAATGCCCGCCCGACGACGGACGCGACGCTGTGGACCTGATCGTTGACGTCGTCGGGGGCGTCGACCCGACGCTGTCGCCCGGCCGGATCGCCGAGGCGGTGTCCGCGGCCGTGCCCCGCGCCGGGCAGCGCCAGCGTCTGGCCTGGGTGTTGCAGGAGCGACCGGACCTGCTCACCGGAGCCGGCGCGCAAGCCCCGATCCCCGCGGTGCTGCGGCTGATCGACCAGCTCTGCGACGCGGGAGCCCACGCGATCAGCCGCCCAGCCTGCCCGGACTGCCGGCGGGTCATCCACCTGCACCGGCCCATCGGCGGGCAATGGCTCTGCCGCAACTGCGTGGCCAAGACTCGAGCCCAGCCCTGTTCCCGCTGCGGCGCGGTCCGCGAGGCCGCCATCCGCGACGAGCGCGGCAATCCGCTGTGTCCGTACTGCCTGATCAACGATCCGACCAACCATGAGGAGTGCATCGGTTGCGGCCGCCGTCGGCGTGTCAGCGTCCGCACCCCCGACGGCCCGCTCTGCGAGGCGTGTCGGCCAGTCAAGACAATGACGTGCTCGATCTGCGGCCGCGAGGCACCCTGCTACGTCTCCGTGGCGACCGGCCAACCGTGGTGCGAAGCATGTCGGCAACGCTGGGCAGTCTGTTCGGGCTGCGGACAGGACCGTCCAGTCCGCGGAGGCACCCTCGACCAGCCACTCTGCGCTGCCTGCACCCGCGACG
Organism: Rugosimonospora sp.; assembly: GCA_035278125.1. Taxonomy (GTDB): domain Bacteria; phylum Actinomycetota; class Actinomycetes; order Mycobacteriales; family Micromonosporaceae; genus DATEJJ01. The sequence continues at coordinate 1,893 of DATEJJ010001074.1, read as the reverse complement.
ACCCGGGCTTCTGGCGCAGTTGCTCGAACTGCGGACAGCCGGGGCGCATCCGCTCTGGGCGATGCGCCCGCTGCACCATACGGCAACGGCTGCGCGAAGTCCTGGGCGACGAGACCGGCCAGATCCGCCCGCACCTGCAAGCCTTGCACGACGCCCTGGCCGCAACGGACCGGACCAACACCGTGGCCGCCTGGCTCGACGGCGCCTCCGCCAGCGTCCTGCGCGGTCTGGACGCCGGCGACCAGCTCACCCACGCCGCCCTCGACGAGCTGCCCGACGGCAAGCCGATCGAACACCTGCGCAGCGTCCTGGTCGCGATCGGCTCGCTGCCGCCCCGCGACGAGCACATGGCCCGGCTGGAACGCTGGATCACCCACATGGTCACGCAGCGGCAGAACGCCGACGAGCGGAAGCTGCTGCACCGCTACGCCCTCTGGCACGTGGTGCGCAGGCTGCGCGGGCGCATCGCCAGCGCGGACACCACCCGCAGCCAGTCCGCGGCTGCGCGAGGCAACATCCGCGCCGCGGTCGCCCTGCTGGACTGGCTCGCTGAACATGGGCTCACCCTCACCACCGCCCGCCAGAGTGACTTGGAGGCATGGCTGGCCAGCCCGCAGGCCACCCACCGGGAAGGCGCCGGGAACTTCGTGCGCTGGGCTCGCCGGCAGAAGCTGACCCGACTGGACTTCGCTGCGGTCAAATGGGGCGGCCCGACCGGGATCATCGACACCGAGACCCGCTGGGAACAGGCCCGCTGGCTGCTGCACGACGACACCCTCAAACCCGAGGACCGCGTCGCCGGGCTGCTCGTGCTCCTCTACGCCCAACCCGTCAGCCGCATCGTCTGCCTCACCCGCGAGCACCTCGACGCCAGCGACACCCAGGTTCGCCTCCGACTGGGTCGCGAACCGATCCTGCTGCCCGAACCACTCGCCGGGCTCGTCCGCCAGGTCGCCGCGACACGCAAGGGCCACGCCACCATCGGCGACCCAGGCAGATCGCTCTGGCTGTTCCCCGGCGGACGGCCGGGACGTGCCCTCAGCGCCTTCCGCATGGCCGAACGCCTCAACCAACTCGGTATCCATTGTGGACAGTCCCGGTCCGCCGCGCTGTTCCAGCTCGCCACCGACCTGCCCGCCGCAATGCTCGCCAAGATGCTCGGCATCCACATCGCCGTCGCCGTCACCTGGCAACGCGCCAGCGCTGGTGACTGGACCAACTACGCCGCCGAAGTCAGTCGCCGTGCACGAGGAGGCCAGCGTCAATGAATCCATCCACCGCTCCTCATGACGCACCAATGCGGGGAATCGGACACGCGATCGTGCTGGTCACCGGCATCCAGGCAGCCGGGAAGTCGACAATTGCCCAAGCCCTCGCCGAACGCCTGCCCAGATCCGTGCACGTGCGAGGCGATGTCTTCCGACGCATGGTCGTGGGCGGCCGGGCCGAGATGACCCCCGAGCCGTCTGACGAAGCCACCCAACAACTTCGGCTCCGCTACCAGCTGGCCGCCCAAGTCAGCGACGCCTACTTCGAGGCCGGCTTCACCGTGATCACCCAAGACGTGATCCTCGGCGAACAACTCGCCGAGATGACCGCGCTGATCCGCAGCCACCCCCTGCTCGTGATCGTGCTCGCTCCGCAGACCGCCACCATCGCGGCCCGCGAGAACGCACGAGGCAAGACCGCTTACGGCACCTGGGCCATCAACCAGCTCGACGTCGTACTCAAACATCAGACGCCTCGCATAGGGCTATGGCTCGATACCACCCACCAGAGCCCCACCGAGACGGTTGACGAGATCCTCGCCCGCGGCTGGGCAGAGGCCAGACTCCCGGGACAGCCCGAATGAACCAGGTATTCAGACAGTTCCGATATCCGACGTCGCCAGAG
>DATEJJ010001073.1:0-3022 GCA_035278125.1 Rugosimonospora sp. | reverse complement strand
CTGATGGCGCAGGGCATCCACAAGGCGCCCACCGACGGCCTGCGGGCGGCCGCGGCCATCACGGACAGGTCCGGCGGGTACGCCGGCGCGGTGCGCGCCGCGTTCGAGGAGTACCGCGCCAACCGGGAGTACGTGTACGGGCTGGAGAAGCGGTGGCCCGAGGAGCCGTTCTGGCGCCACCGCCTAGGGTCCCACCGCCTAGGGTTGACCCATGGCCGAACTGGACTACCTGACCCTGCTGGGCGCTGAGCTGGACCGGTTCGCCGGCTGCCTGGACGGCGACCTGGCCGCGCCGGTACCGGACTGTGGCGACTGGACCCTGTACGACCTCGCGAACCACCTCGGCGCGGGCAACCTCTGGGCGGCGGTCGCGGTCACCGAGAAGCACGGCCGGCACAGCCCGCCGCCCGCGCCGCGCGCACCGGACGCGCTCGCCGCCTGGTTCGCCGGGTCCTGCGCGACCCTGCTCACCACGCTCGCGGCCGACCCGGCCACGGAGGCGTGGACCTTCTTCCCGCCGCACACGGTCGGCTTCTGGCGGCGCCGCCGCACGCTGGAGACGCTGGTACACCGGTGGGAGGCGGCGCACGCGCTGGGCCGGCCCGCGCCGCTGGACCCGGCCCTGGCCGCGGACGGGGTCGCCGAGGTGTTCGACACCATGGCACCGCGCCAGGTGAAGCGGGGCCGGGCCGCGGCGCCCGCGAACGCTGTCCGATTCACGACCGCGGATAGCGGCGACAGCTGGGTGTACGGCCCCGGCGAGCCCGTCGCGCAGGCTCGCGGTACCGCCGCCGACCTGCTGCTGATGCTGTGGAACCGGCTGCCAGCAACGGATCCGGCGATCAGCTGGACCGGCGACCGGGCCGCGGCCGCGGCGGTACTGGACGGGCCGCTCGTACCCTGACCCGGGTCGCCGGCTGTCGTACCTTTCTGATTCACTGGACGGCACGGGGCACTAGCGCCCACCGGCAGTTCATGCAGGCGGCGTCAGGAGGCGACCAGTGTTTGGTCGATGGGGCAGTTTTGTCGTTCGTAGGCCGTGGTGGGTCATCGGGGCCTGGTTGCTCGCGGTCGTGGCCATCGTCGGATTCCTCCCCAAACTCTCCGATGTCACCAGCGGCGACCAGGGCAGCTTCCTGCCCGACTCGTACGAGTCGGCGCGCGCGATCACCCTGGCCCGCACCGCGTTCCCGCAGCAGGCCACGTCCAGCGCGATCGTGGTGGTCAAGCGCACCGACGGCGCGGCCCTCTCCGACACCGACCAGCAGCGGGTGGGCCAGCTGGCCACCGCCCTGTCCGGCGCGCACATCGCCGGCATGGGTACGCCCGTCACCAGCTCGCAGTCGGTCGCGCCGAACCGGTCGGTGCAGCTGATCAACCTGCCGATCACCGTGGCGCAGACCGACCAGCAGGGCCAGATGAACGTGGTCAAGGGCGCCCGCGACGTGATCAGATCGAGCCTCGCCGGCAGCGGGCTGTCCGCCGGCGTGGCCGGAGCGGTGGCGCAGTTCGTGGACAACAACAGCACCTTCTCCACCGCGCTCGCGGTGGTGGGGCTGGCCACCTTCGTGCTGATCATCGCGCTGATCCTGGTCATCTTCCGCAGCCCGATCGCCGCGCTGCTGCCCATCTTCGTCATCGGCATCGTGCTGCAGGCGTCCTCCAGCCTGGTCGCCGCCGCCGGGAAGATCTTCCACTTCCACGTCGACCAGAGCCTGCAGACGCTGCTGCTCATCGTGCTGTACGGCATCGGCACCGACTACATGCTCTTCCTGCTGTTCCGGTACCGCGAACGGCTGCGCGCCGGAGACGACAGGAAGGCCGCGATGGTCTACGCCGTCGAGCGGGTCGGCGAGGTCATCACCTCCGCCGCCGCCGCGGTCATCATCGCGTTCCTGGTGCTGCTGCTGGCCACCTTCGGCGGCTTCGGCTCGCTCGGCCCGGGGCTGGCGATCGCGGTGTTCGCCATGCTGGTCACCGCGCTCACCCTGATCCCGGCGCTGGTCAGCCTGATCGGGCCGGCCACGTTCTGGCCGTCGAAGTCGTGGCGGCGCCCGCCCGCCGGCACCCGGTTCCAGCGCATCGGTGCCACGGTCGGCCGCCGGCCCGCGCTGACCGCCGTCGGCTCCGGTGTGGTGCTGCTGGCGCTGGCCGCCGGAGTGCTCGGGTTCAAGGCGGACTACGACTTCACCGCCGGGTTCCCGACCACCACCGAGTCGGCGAAGGCCACCCGGGACCTGCAGCGCGGCTTCCCGCAGGGCGCGCTCGACCCGACCGAGGCGTACCTGAGCGCCAGCGGGGGCGCCCCGCTGACCCCCGCGCAGCTGACCGCGTTCCGCACCGCGGCGGCCACGGTGACCGGGGTGGGCGGGGTACGGCCACCCGTCCCGTCCGCCAGCGGTACCGTCGCGCGGTTCGACGTGCTGCTCACCGGCAACCCGGCGTCGAACGAGGAGATCGCGGCGCTCCGCGACCACATCCGCGCCGACCTGCACGCCGCCGCGCCACCGGGTACCACCGTGCTGATCGGCGGCACCACCGCGATCTTCGCGGACATCAACTCCGCGAACAACCGCGACCTGTCCGTGATCCTGCCCGTCGCCGCGCTGCTCATCGCGCTGATCCTGGCCCTGCTGCTGCGCAGCCTGGTGGCGCCGGTCTACCTGGTGGTCGCGGTGCTGCTCAACTTCGCCGCCACCCTGGGCGCGGCCGTGTACCTGTTCCAGGGCGTGGCCGGCAAGCCGGGGGTCACCTTCCAGTTGCCGATCGTGCTGTACCTGTTCGTGCTCGCCATCGGCACCGACTACAACATCCTGATGATCGCGCGGCTGCGCGAGGAGGCCCGCGCCGGCCACGAGCCGCGCCCCGCCGCCGCCCTCGCGGTCGAGCACGGTGGCCCGTCGGTCGCCTCGGCCGGCCTCATCCTCGCCGGTACCTTCGCCGCGCTGGCGCTCGCGCCGGTGTCGTTCCTGCAGCAGATCGGCTTCTCGGTCGCGGTGGGCATCCTGCTGTCCGGGTTCGT
>DATEJJ010001072.1:0-2971 GCA_035278125.1 Rugosimonospora sp. | reverse complement strand
TGGGTGCCGCCGCGGACGCCGCCACCGGTAGCAGCGCCGGCCCCGCGGTGAACCCCGGCTGGCGGGCGGTGACCCAGAACGACCACGCGCTCGCCGGGTCCGACGTGCTGCCCGAGGACATGGACGGCGACGACCCGCGGGCCCGCGGCTGCGTCGCGGACGCGCAGGTGCTCGACGAGGTGCCGATCTACCTGGCCGGCGGCGCTACCCCGTTCGGCACCCTGCGGCTGCGGCACAGCCCGCACTGCGGCACCGACTGGGCGTCCGCCTACTATCCGAACCCGAACCTCTACACGATCACCCTGACCGTGTACCGGCCGGCGGACTCGGCGCAGGTCCGCTCCGACTGGAGCAACAACACCCCGCCCGGCAGCTACAGCGACATGCTGTCCACCCGGCGCGGCTGCGTCTGGGTATCGGCCGTCGTGAAGACTCCCGCGGGCAGCTCGGCGCCGGCCCGGACCCGCTGCCTGCGCTGACCCGTCCGGTTCCGGGGGCCGCGCCGGCACGATCGGAGTCTGCCGGCGGATCGTGCACCAATCTGCGCGATATGCCGGCAACCTCCGATCTCCGCGAGTGTCCGATGTGGACGGGGCGTCGGGTCAGGGAGCGGGTCTGGGGAGGGTTGTGGCGAGTTGGGCGGCGATGAGTGCCCAGCCGTGCTCGTGCCGGTCGACCAGGTCCGGTCGCAGGCTGGTGTGCTCGATGGTCATCAGTGTCCCGGCGCCGCCGTGGGCGTCGAGGGTGACCGTGACCAGGCTCTCCGGCGCGTCCGGGGGCCAGGTCGAGCAGTGCCAGGTGAACCGGAGCAGGTGCGGGCGGCGCAGTTCCAGGTACCGGCCGGTGACGGTCATCTGCTGCCCCACCTCGTCGATGTCGAACCGGTACCGGCCGCCGACCCGGGGGTCACACTCGATCTTCGTGGGGACCGCGGGGCGCGGGCACATCCAGTCGGCCAGCGCGTCCGGGTCCAGCCACTCGTCGTACACGTCGAGCGGCGGGGCGGGCAGCACCCGACGTACCAGCGCGGTCGCGGTCACCGGGTACGCCGGCGGCGGTCGAGGCGGGCGGCGAGCGCGTCGGCGCGGGTGGACCAGAACTCGGTCTGCTCGGCGATCCAGTGCTGCGCGGCGGTCAGCCCGTCCGGACGCAGCGACAGCCAGTGCTCCCGGCCCCGGATGTCCCGGTACACCAGGCCGGCGGCTTCGAGCACCTTCACCTGGCGGGATACCCCCGCGAAGGTCATCGGGAACGGCTTGGCCAGGTCGCTGATGCGCGCCTCCCCGCCGCGCAGCGCGGTCAGCAGCGCCCGGCGGGTCGGGTCGGCCAGCGCCGCGTAGGTGCGGTCCAGGACCGAATCTTCAAGCATCTTGTTGACTATACCGGCGGTCCGATATACAACACATCTGTTGAACTTTGGCCCCCGAGGAAGCGAGGTCGCATGCCGATCTACCAGACCGCCCACTACCAGGTGAACGCGTCCGCCGTGGACAAGGTCCGGGCGGCGATCGAGGAGTTCGTCGGGTACGTCGCCGAGCACGAGCCCGGCAGCCGGCTGTACGCGGCGTGGCAGAGCCAGGACGATCCGACCCGGTTCGTGCACCTGTTCATCTTCGAGGACGAGGCGGCGCACGAGGCGCACGGCGGTTCGGCGGCCGTGCGCCGGTTCGAGTCCGTGTACGGGCCCGAACTCGTCGGCGGGCCGGTGGTGTTCACCGACTACGTCGACGTCGCCAGTGTCCACAGGAGACAGTAGGTTTATCCGAAGGCGGTTAGTACCGCGCCGTGGGAGGATGGCCCCAAACCGGCAACCCGAAGGAGGGCACCATCCCGTACCTCAAGATGTGTCACCGCTACGACCCGGTACCGCTGTCGTGACCGCCCGGAGTGAGGCGCTGGTCGCCACCGACCGGCCGGCGCGGTACGGCAAGCAGCTCGTCGCGCACCTGGGCCGCCGCAACGGCGGCGAGTGGTCGGACAGCGACGAGCGCGGCTTCATCGCGTTCAACGCCGGCCGCGCCGAACTGTCCTGCGAGCCGGGCGGGCTGCGCCTGGCCGTGGAGGCCGACCCGGACGTGCTCGCGCAGCTGGAGGATGTCGTCGGCCGCCACCTCGTGCGCTTCGGCACCCGCGACGAACTGCACGTGGCGTGGTCGCGCGCGGACGGTGCGCCAGGCACCGAGCAGCAGGGCTCTGACGAGCAGCACGACTCCGCCGAGTAGCGCGATCTCCCGTTGACACTTGTGTCAGCCGTGGCTAACGTAAGCGCGTCCTGACACAAGCAACGGGAGGCCCGCATGGGACAGCCAGTCGCGTTCTTCGAGATTCTCAGCCCCGACCACGAGCGGGCGCAGGCGTTCTACCGTGACCTGTTCGGCTGGGCCGTCGCCGCCGATCCGCAGATGGGCGGCTACGGCCTGGTCGACACGGGCGCCGGCGAGCACGCCATCACCGGCGGCATCGGCCCGTCCAGCGAGACGGACCGGCCGGGCGTGAAGATCTACATACGGGTGGACGACCTGGGCGCGTTCCTGGACCGGGCCGAGGCGCTGGGCGGCAAGCGGGTGCAGCCGCCGACCCCGCTGCCCGGAGACTTCGGCCGGATCGCGATCCTCGCCGATCCCGACGGCAACCTGGTCGGCCTGTGGGAGTAGGGGACGACGCCACCGACGAGGCGCTGCGGGCGCTCGCGGAGCCGCGCCGCCGCGTCATCCTGCGGCTCGTCGCCCGCGACGAGCTGTCCGCCGGCGAGATCGCCGCGGCGTTCGAGGTCACCCGGACCGCGGTCAGCCAGCACCTGACCGTACTCAAGAATGCCGGCCTGCTCACCGAGCGCCGCGACGGCACCCGCCGGCTCTACCGGGCGCGGCCCGAGGGCCTGGCCGGGCTGCGCGAGTTCCTGGACGAGATGTGGGCGGGCGCGCTGGACACCGCGCGCCGGCTGGTCGAGGTGGACCGTGGTCTGTCCGAC
>DATEJJ010001071.1:0-2331 GCA_035278125.1 Rugosimonospora sp. | reverse complement strand
CGGGGCCGGTGGAGCCGCTGGTCGGCGGGGACCGGCTGGCAGCGCGTCACGCCGGCGGGCGCGGGCGGGTCGGCGCGGGGCTGGTGCGTGTACCCCAACCTGCCGGCCCGCGAGCTGACCCCGGGTGACCTGGTCCGCACCGGCCTGCCACCGGGTTCCGGGGCGGACCTGTGGCGCCTTTTCGCCAGCTCGGTCGCGGTGGTGCTGCTCGGGGCGGGGATACCGCTGGCGACGGCGGCGATCCTGGGTGACGCGGTACCCAGCGCGCAGCAGGGCAACGTGGTGGCCATCGCGCTGGGCGTGGCCGGGCTGATCCTGGGCTTCTCCGCGGTCACCGTGGCGCAGGGGCTGCTGCTCCAGCGCCTGGTGGTACAGGCCAACGTGCGTACCACCGCCGCGCTGTGGGCCCGGGTGCTGCGGCTGGACCCGCCCTTCTTCCGCGGCTTCAACCCGGGCGAGCTGGCCCGCCGGGTACTCGCCGTGGACGGCATCCGGGACCTGGTCACCAGCAGCGTCATCGCCGGCGGCATCGGCGTGCTGATCGGGCTGACCGGCGTGGGCGTAGCACTGCTGCTGGACCTGTGGGTCGGGCTGGCCGCGCTGGCCGGGCTGCTCTGCTACGCCGGGTACGCCACCCGGCAGCTGCGCCGGATGGTCCGGGCGCACCGGCGCGAGGTGACCCAGCGCAACGCGATCGGCGGCTTCGTCACCGCGGTGCTCACCGGCATCGTCAAGGTGCGGGTGGCCAACGCGGAGAGCCGGCTGTACGCGCGGTGGGCGGCGATGTTCGCCCGCGAGCAGGCGGCCTCGGCCCGGGCGCTGGCCGCGGGCCGGCAGCTGACCGTGCTCACCTCCGCGGTACCGGCGCTGGCCACCCTGGTGGTGATCGCCACCACCACGTACGCGTACCAGGCGCGGCTGTCGGTGGGCGTGTTCGTCGGGCTGGTCGCCGCGCTGACCCAGGTGACCACCGCCCTGAGCCTGGTCGGTCCGGCGCTGGCCCAGCTGACCGAGGCAGTACCGCTGTACGACGCGGCCCGGCCGGTACTGCGTACCGCCCCGCGCGAGGCGGCCGAGGTGGTCGACCCGGGTGTGCTGCGCGGTGCGGTCGAGGTGAGCAAGGTGTCGTTCGGCTACGGCGGGAACGCGCCGCCCAGCCTGTACGAGGTGGACCTGGCCGCGGCGGCGGGGGAGTTCGTGGCGGTGGTCGGCCCGTCCGGTGCGGGCAAGTCCACCCTGATCCGGCTGCTGCTCGGCTTCGACCGCCCGACCTCGGGTGCGGTGCTGTACGACGGCCGCCCGCTGGACACCCTCGACGTGGAGGCGGTACGCCGCCAGGTGGGCGTGGTCATGCAGAACGCGCAGGTACCCACGGGCAGCATCCTCACCGCCATCGTCGGTACCGCGAACCTGAGCCAGGACGAGGCGTGGGCGGCGCTGGAACTGGCCGGGCTGGCCGACGACGTGCGCCGCATGCCGATGGGCATCCGCACGGTGATCAGCGAGGGGGCGGCCACCTTCTCCGGCGGGCAGCGGCAGCGGCTGGCCATCGCCCGGGCGCTGGTCCGCCGGCCGCGGATCCTGATCTTCGACGAGGCGACCAGCGCGCTGGACAACGTCACCCAGGGCACCGTGACGCGCAGCCTGCAGGAGCTGAACGCCACCCGGATCGTGATCGCGCACCGGCTCTCCACGATCCGCGACGCGCATACCATCTATGTCCTGCGGCAGGGCCGGGTGGTGGAGCGCGGCGGCTACGCCGACCTGCTGGCCGCCGACGGCGACTTCGCCCAGCTGGCCCGGCGCCAGCTCGCCTAGCCGGCGCCCGGCCGGGGCGGACGGCGGCTCAGTTCGGGGACGCCAGGTCGCCGGTGTGCGACAGGTAGATCAGCACGGCGCAGACCCGCGCGGCGACGCCGTCGTCGGCCCGGCCCAGGCCGAGCACCTGCATCAGCCGGCTCACCTGGTTCTCCACCGCGCGCCGGCTGACGCCGAGCTGCTCGGCGATGGCCGCGTTGGACCGGCCCTCCGCCATCAGCTGCAGGACCCGCAGCTGGTACGGGGATAGCGCGTCTACGCGTTGCGGGAGTACGGGAGCGACAGTGCGCAGCGACATCCCGGCCCCCTTCTGACGCCGGTCCGTATCCTTTCAGGTACTCAGTGTAGCGATCTGGGTGCGTTGTGGTCCCGTCTTCCCGGTCCCCGGCAGCCAACCGGGGAGACGTCTTGGGGGAACCCTCGCCCTCGCCCTCGACGGCTCCGATCCGGCGTCGTTGATATTGAACGCGGTATATGGTCAATCCGCCTTTTTGCTGAGCCTGCCGGGGGAAA
>DATEJJ010001070.1:0-8013 GCA_035278125.1 Rugosimonospora sp. | reverse complement strand
GAACGCGCCGATCACCGCCGCGGCGGGCACGCCGATGCCGGCCAGGTGCAGGCCGCCGATGGCGCCGCTGAACACCGCCGCCAGCGCCGCGCCCACGCCGATGCCCAGGCCCAGGCCCACGACCGAGGCGAGGGTACCGATGATCAGCGCCTCGACCAGCACCGAGCCGATCATCTGCCGGCGCGAGCCGCCCAGCGCCCGCATCAGGGCGAGTTCCCGGGTGCGCTGCGCCACGATGATCGAGAACGTGTTGAGGATCAGGAAGGTACCGACGAACAGCGCCACCCCGGCGAAGCCGAGCAGGATGTTGTTGAAGAACGAGAGCCCGCTCTGCACGTCGGAGGCGGCGGACTTGGCCAGCTGGGCACCGGTACGCACCTGGTACCCGGAGCCCACGGCGCCGGCTACCCGGTCCCGCAGCACAGTGTCCGAGGCGCCGGACGGTGCCTTGACGTCGATCGCGGTGTACGCGCCGGGCTGCCCCAGCATCACCCGCTGGGCGACTGGCGTGGTGAAAGCGATCGTGGTCTCGCCGCCGAGCGAGTCCCGCCCGCCGCTGTACCCGAAGATGCCGACCAGGGAGTAGAGCTTCTTGGGCTCCTGCGGGGTGAGCACCGCGACCTGCTCGCCGACGTGTACCCCGGCGCTCTTGGCCAGGCCCGCGTTGATCACGATCTCGTTGTCCGCCTGCGGCGCGTGCCCCTCGCGCAGGGTGACCAGGCCGGTGTCGCCGCGCCAGTTGGTACCGAAGCGGGGCGCCCCGAACGTGGTGACCACCTTGCCGTCGTGGCCGATGAGCCGGGCGTTGTCGGTCTGTACCACGCCGGTGGCCGACTGCACGCCCGGTACCGTCCGGACCTGGTCCAGCACCCGGCCCGGTACCGTCGCCGCCTGCTCCGGGTCGACCGTCTGCACCGCGCTGACCTGGACGTCCACGTTCTGGAAGGCGGTGGCGAAGAGCGAGTCGAAGGACCGGCTCAGCGTGTCGGTGAGCACGAACGCGCCGGCCACGAACATCACGCCCAGCACCACGGCCATCCCCGACAGGGTCAGCCGTAGCTTGCGTGAGAGCAGGCTCTTGAGCGTGGCGCGCAGCATCACCGGCCCCCCGCCACCACGTCGATGCGCTTCATCGTGTCCAGGACCGCCTCCGCGGTGGGCTCGGCCAGCTCGGTCACGATCTGGCCGTCGCCGAGGAAGATCACCCGGTCGGCGTACGAGGCCGCGTTCGGGTCGTGCGTGACCATCACGATCGTCTGGCCGAACTCGCGGACGGAGCGGCGCAGGAAGTCCAGGATCTCCGCGCCGGAGCGGGAGTCCAGGTTGCCGGTGGGCTCGTCGGCGAAGACGACCTCGGGCCGGGACACCAGCGCCCGGGCGCACGCCACCCGCTGCTGCTGCCCGCCGGAGAGCTGGCTCGGCCGGTGCGAGAGCCGGTCAGCCAGGCCGACCGTGTCGATCACCGTGGTGTACCACTGCGGGTCGGGCTTGCGGCCGGCGATGGCCAGCGGGAGCAGGATGTTCTCCTTCGCGGACAGTGTCGGCAGCAGGTTGAACTGCTGAAACACGAAGCCCACCTGGTCGCGCCGGAGCCGGGTCAGGCCGGCGTCGGACAGCCCGGACAGGCGGGTGTCGCCGATGTAGACCTCGCCCCGGGTGGCCTTGTCCAGCCCGGCGAGGCAGTGCATCAGAGTCGACTTGCCGGAGCCGGACGGCCCCATGATCGCGGTGAACTGGCTGCGGCGCAGCTCTACGCTGACCCCGCGCAGGGCGGTCACCTGAGCCTCGCCGGACCCGTACACCTTCCAGAGCTCGCTCGCCCGGGCCGCGACTGTCGTGGTCGTGGCTGTTGTGGCCCTCACTGGTTCCTCCAACCCAGAAAACGGTTCCCGTCCGTGGACCGGCCGGGCGTGGTGCCCGGCCGGCAACACCATGGTCAGGGAGGGGAACAGACGGATCGTCCGTCCACGGGTGGAGCGGAGGTTGATTTCTGGCTGGGGGTGCGCCCGGAGGTGGAGTCAGGGTTGTCCCCGAGCTAGGCGCCGGGCCGGACCAGCCCGCTCTCGTAGGCGACCACGACGGCTTGGACCCGGTCGCGCAGGCCGAGCTTGGTGAGCAGGTGCCCGACGTGCGTCTTCACGGTCGTCTCGCTGACCGCGAGCCGCTGGGCGATCTCCGCGTTGGACAGCCCGCGGGCCACCTGTACCAGCACCTCCCGTTCCCGGTCGGTGAGCAGCCGCAGGTCAGGCCGGTCGGCGGGCGGGCCGGGCGGTTCGGGTACGCCGTCCAGCAGCCGGTGCAGCACCCGGGGCGCCACCACCGCGTGCCCGGCGGCGACGGTACGGATCGCGGCGGCCAGCTCGTCGGCCCGCGCGTCTTTGACCAGGAACCCGCAGGCCCCGGCGCGCAGCGCACCCAGCAGGTATTCGTCCAGGTCAGGGGTGCCGGCCTGGCCGGTGAGGAGCAGTACCCGCACCGCCAGCCGGGCCTGCGTGATCGCCCGGGTCGCGGCCACCCCGTCCAGCCGGGGCAGCCGCACGTCCATGAGCAACACATCGGGCTGCAGCCGGCGGGCCAGCTCCACCGCCTCCAGGCCGTCACCGGCCTCGCCCACGATGTGCAGGTCCGGCTCGGTACCGAGGATCGCGCGGAAGCCGCTGCGCTGCATGGGCTGGTCGTCGGCGAGCAGCACCCGTACCGGTGACCCTGAGCCGCCGCCCGCCATGCCGGACAAGGTAGCGGGTTCCCCAGATCCGTCCGTGGCCGACCCACTCACATGTCGAGGTCCGCCGGGGCCGCAGCCTCCTCGGCGGCCGTCGGCTCTGCCTCCCGGACCGGGAACGGTGGCGGGGTGCCGCCGAAGGCCGGGCACAGCGCCTGGTGGGCGCACCAGCCGCAGAGCCGGCTCGGCTTGGGCCGGAAGTCCCGCGCCTCGGTCGCCCGCTCGATCGCCGCCCAGAGCGCGATCAGCGTGCGCTCGAACCGGACCAGCTCCTCGGTGTCCGGGTGGTAGTCGCACGCCTCGGCGTCCTTGAGGTAGAGCAGGCGTAGTGCCTTGGGCGCCACGCCCCGGGTGCGCCACAGCACCAGCGCGTAGAACTTGAGCTGGAACAGGGCGCGCGCCTCGAACGCCTCGCGGGGTGCGCCGCCGGTCTTGTAGTCGACCACCCGCAGGTCGCCGCCGGGGGAGATGTCCAGCCGGTCCACGTACCCGCGCAGCAGCAGCCGGCCCTCGTCGACCTCGGTGGTGACCAGCGACTCGCGCTCGGCCGGCGCCAGCCGGCGCGGGTCCTCCACGCTGAAGTAGCCGGTGAGCAGATCCTGGGCGGAGGCCAGGAACTCGGCCCGGCCCTCGTCCTCCGCCGCGCCGAACAGGGTGGACAGCTCCCCGTGCTCGGTGGACAGGCGGATCCACTCCGGCTCCACCAGGGTGGCCGCGGCGGCCGGGGTGCGCTCCGCGGCGGGCAGGTCGAACAGCCGCTCCAGGACGGCGTGCACCAGGGTGCCCCGGGCCTGGTCGCTGGTGGGCTGCTCGGGCAGCCGGTCGATGGAGCGGTAGCGGTAGAGCAGCGGGCAGGTCTTGAAGTCCGCGGCCCGGCTGGGCGACAGCGACGCGCGGTGCGCCGCCGGCGCCGGGGATTCCCCGGGGCCGATGTCCTCGGGGCTCACGGTGGGCCTCACGATGGTGCTCGCCGTCTCGACCGTCATGACAGACAGGCTAAGCGAGGGGTACGACGGAACCTCATGTCCACACGCCGACCGCCGCGCCGCGACCCGCGCGGGGTTCCGTAGCATCGGGACGATGGAGGACCATGTCGCGCCGCCACCCGGCACCGGTCCCGAGGCGCCGCCGCCACCCCGCCGCGCCCGGATGGGCGGCATCCCGCTGGGCCGGGTGCTGGGCGTACCGGTCTTCCTCACCGTGCCCTGGCTGCTGTTGGCGGCCCTGATCACGCTGACGTACGGCCGGTTCGTGGCGCTGCGGCACCCGGAGCTGAGCCCCGGGGTGGCCTACCTGACCGGCTTCGGCATGGTGCTGTGCCTGCTGGTGTCGGTGCTGCTGCACGAGCTGGGGCACGCGCTGACGGCGCGCCGGTTCGGCATCGGGGTACGCGGCATCACGCTGGAGATGCTCGGCGGGTACACCGAGATGGAGCGGGACGCGCCCAGCCCCAAGGTGGAGCTGCTGGTGGCGATGTCCGGACCGGCGGTCTCCGCGGTACTCGGCGCGCTGGCCGTGGTGACCACGCTCGCGGTACCCGACGGGACGGTGCTGCACGAGGCCGCGTTCCAGCTCGCCTTCAGCAACGTGGTGGTGGCGATCTTCAACGCGCTGCCCGGGCTGCCGCTGGACGGCGGGCGGGCGCTGCGCGCCGGGATCTGGGCGGTCAGCCACAACCGGCACCTGGCCGACCGGGTGTCCGGCTGGACCGGCCGGGCCGTCGCGGCGATCAGCTCGCTGGTCGCGCTGTTCCTGTACCTGAGCCAGGTGCTCACCTGGCTCGGCCTGCTCATCACCTGCATGGTGGCGATGTCCCTGTGGACCGGCGCCACGCAGGCGATCCGGATGGGGCAGCTGGGCCGGCAGTTGCCCCTGGTGAACGCCGGCCGGCTGGCCCGCCCGCTGTTCCCGGTGACCACCGGTACCCCGCTGGCCGAGGCGCAGCGGCGCCAGCGCGAGGCGGCGGCGAAGGGCACCGTGCCGGCCGACGGCGGCGTGATGGCGGTGGTCGACTCGGCCGGGCGCCTGCTCGGCGTGGTGAACACGGAGGCCGCGACCGCGGTACCCGAGGAGCGCCGGCCCTGGGTGACGGTGGACGCGGTGTCCCGCGCCCTGGACGCGACCCGGGTGCTGCCGGCGGACCTGACCGGCATGGATGTGATCCGCGCGGTTCAGGCCAACCCGGCGAGCGAGTACGTGGTGACCGTCGGCGAGGATGTCATCGGCGTGCTGCGCGTCGCCGACCTCATGAACGTTCTCGAATCCAGGGGGCAGTCCGCTTGAATTCACAGCGCCGCGAAGCGGCTCCTCCCGTGCGGATCAGACGGCGGGGCGAGTTCGCACCCGGGGACCGGGTGCAGCTCACCGATCCCAAGGGGCGGATGCACACGCTCGTGCTGGTACCCGGGAAGGTGTACCACACGCACCGGGGCGGGCTGCCGCACGACGACCTGATCGGCCTGCCCGAGGGCAGCGTGGTCAGCTCCAGCGGCGGTACCGCGTACCTGGCGCTGCGCCCGCTGCTCGCCGACTACGTGCTGTCCATGCCGCGCGGCGCGCAGGTGATCTACCCGAAGGACGCGGCCCAGATCATCACGATGGGCGACGTCTTCCCCGGCGCGCGGGTGCTGGAGGCGGGCGCCGGTTCGGGCGCGCTGAGCTGCTGGCTGCTGCGCGCGGTGGGGCCGGAGGGGCGGGTGGTGTCCTACGAGGCGCGCCCGGACTTCGCCGAGATCGCCCGGCGCAACGTGGCCGAGTCGTTCGGGGCCGTACCGGACGGCTGGGACCTGCGGGTCGGCGACGTGGCGGAGTGCCCGGACGGCGGGTTCGACCGGATCGTGCTGGACATGCTCACGCCGTGGGAGGTGCTGGACCTGGTGGCGCGGGCGCTGGTGGCGGGCGGGGTGTTCGTGGGGTACGTGGCCACCACCCCGCAGCTGTCGGAGCTGGTGGAGGCGCTACGGGCGCGGGGCGGCTTCACCGAGCCGCGCGCCTGGGAGTCGCTGGTGCGCGACTGGCACGCCGACGGCCTGGCGGTACGGCCGGACCACCGGATGATCGCGCACACCGCGTTCCTGGTGACGGCGCGGCGGCTGGCACCCGGCGTGGTGGCCCCACCCCGGCGCCGCAAGCCGAGCAAGGGCGCGGAGGCGTACCAGGTGCAGCGTGCCCGCCTGGCCGCGGCCAACGGTGCGGCAGCCAACCCAGCCAACGGCACGGGGGACGGGGCGTGACCCGGCCCCCGTACGGTGACCTGCCGGCGGTGTTCCCGGACTGGTCGCCCTACCCGGACCTGGACTCGGCCGCCCGCGCGTACCTGCGCGACCCGGAGGTGGCGCTGGAGGCGCTGGGTGGCGTGCTGCGCGGCTCCACCGTGCTCGGCTTCACCCTGGAGCGGTTCGTCAACGAGGTCAACGGGGTGTGGCAGGAGGTGGTGGTGTGCGACGGCACCCGGCTGATCCTGTGGCACGGCGAGGACGTACCGCCCACCGACGGGCCGCCCGGCTCGATGACCTCCTCGCTGCGGGTGATCCCGCTGTCCGCGGTGACCGAGGTGGGCTGCCGGCGGCGGCTGACCCGGACCGGTACCGGCCCCGTGCAGGTGGACAGCCTCGACGTGTACCTGCTGCTCAGCTCGCTGGACGAGTCGGGTTTCGGCGGTGCGGAGGAGGCCGCGCCGGTGATCCGGCACGACGCGCTGCGCTTCGGTAAGACGCTGGACGACGGCGGCGCCGGGCAGATCGCCCGGCTGGAGGAGTTCGCGCGGCTGGTCGCCTCGCTCGTCGGCCGCCCGATATAACGGGTCGATGACGGGACTCGCCGGTACCGCCCGGTTCAGCCCTCCGCGTCCGGTCCGGCCACCTCGACGCTGTCGGTGGCACGCAGCACGTGGATGCAGTCGCCGGGGCACTCTTTTGCGGCGTCGATCACATCCAGCCGCAGGTGCGCCGGTACGCCCACCCGGCTGCCCGGGACCAGCTGCAACTCGCCGGAGCCGTCCTTGACGTACGCCAGGCCGTCCACGTCGAACTCGAAGACTTCCGGCGCGTACTGCACGCACAACCCGTCACCGGTGCACAGGTCCTGGTCGACCCATACCCGCAAGTCTCCGGGCTCCACCGCCACGCCACCCTCCCCCGGGGTATCCTTCGAACTTCCTCCGAAGGTACCCGAGCCCCTGGGAGACCACGCACGACGGCATGGCAGTGTGGCCGACAACGCTTGTCGGGTGTGCGGCGAAACAAGCTTCGTGACGACGGTGTCTGTAGGAGCGCCTAGAGGCGATCAGCAGTTAGTGTTAAGGACAGGTTCGAGCCCCCGGGGAGGTGGGACGTGGCACGCAGCGACGACGCGGAGACGCGCGCCGCACGGTGGGAGAAAGAAGCCAACGATCTCTCCACCCAGGTCGCGTTTCTCCAAGAGGAACTCGCCTTGGTGCGGCGCAGGTTGACGGAGAGCCCCCGACACGTACGGCAGCTGGAGGAGCGGCTCGCCGCGACCTCGGCCCAGCTGGCACGGCTAACGGAGAACAACGAGCGCCTGGTCGCCACGCTCAAGGAGGCGCGTGCCCAGATCGTCACGTTGAAGGAGGAGATCGACCGCCTGGCACAGCCGCCGAGCGGGTACGGTGTCTTCCTCGCCCGGCATGAGGACGGCACGGTCGATGTCTTCACCGGCGGGCGGAAACTGCGCGTGGCGGTATCGCCAGCGCTCGATGTGGAAAGCCTGCGGCGTGGCCAGGAAGTGCTGCTCAACGACGCACTGAACATCGTCGACGCGTTCGGTTTCGAACGTGCCGGGGAAGTGGTGATGCTCAAGGAGATCCTGGAGGGCGGGGACCGCGCACTGGTGATTTCGCACGCCGACGAGGAGCGCATCGTGCACCTCGCCGACACCCTGGCGGACACGCCGCTGCGCGCCGGCGACTCGCTGCTGATCGAGCCACGGTCGGCGTACGCGTACGAGCGGATCCCGAAGAGTGAGGTCGAGGAGCTGGTGCTGGAGGAGGTACCCGACGTCGACTACCACGACATCGGCGGCCTCGACCGGCAGATCGAGCAGATCCGCGACGCGGTGGAACTGCCCTTCCTGCACGCCGACCTGTTCCGGGAGCACCAGCTGCGCCCGCCGAAGGGCGTCCTGCTGTACGGGCCGCCCGGCTGCGGGAAGACCCTGATCGCCAAGGCGGTGGCGAACTCGCTGGCCAAGAAGATCGCGGAGAAGCGGGGCGAGGAGAAGCAGACCAGCTACTTCCTCAACATCAAGGGCCCCGAGCTGCTCAACAAGTACGT
>DATEJJ010001069.1:0-3206 GCA_035278125.1 Rugosimonospora sp. | reverse complement strand
GTGATCTCGACGGTGCCGGCGGGCGCGGCCGACGCGCTGGCCGTGGCGTGGCGGGCCGGCACGGTGCTCTTCGACGCGCTGTACCACCCGTGGCCCACCCCGCTGGCCGCCTCGGCCGCCGGCTCGGGCTGCCGGATCGTGTCCGGGCTGGACCTGCTGCTGGCCCAGGCCGTACACCAGTTCGTGCTGTTCACGGGGGTTCCGGCCCCGGTACCGGCGATGCGCGAGGCGCTTTTCGCCGCGGCCGGGGTGGCGTGACACACTCGTAGCCGTGTTGCGCTGGTTGACCGCTGGTGAGTCGCACGGACCCGCGCTCGTGGCCGTGCTGGACGGGGTACCCGCCGGTGTCGCGCTGACGAGCGCCGACGTCGCGCGGGAGCTGGCCCGCCGCCGGCTCGGGTACGGGCGGGGTGCCCGGATGTCGTTCGAGCGGGACCTGGTCGAGCTGGTCGGCGGGGTACGCCACGGGCTGACGCTGGGTAGCCCGGTGGCGATCCGGGTGGGCAACAGCGAGTGGCCGAAGTGGCAGACCGTCATGGCGGCCGACCCGGTCGACCCCGACGAACTGGCCAGCCAGTCCCGCAACGCGCCGCTCACCCGGCCCCGGCCCGGCCACGCCGACCTCGCGGGCATGCAGAAGTACGGGCACACCGACGCGCGGCCGGTCCTGGAGCGCGCCAGTGCCCGGGAGACCGCGGCCCGGGTGGCCGTGGGTACCGTGGCCAAGGCGCTGCTGCGCCAGGCGCTGGGTGTGGAGATCGTCTCGCACGTGGTCGAGCTGGGCCCGGTGGCCATCAAGGCGGGCCTGCAGCCGCACCCGGAGGACGCCGAGCGCATCGACGCCGATCCGCTGCGCTGCCTCGACCCGGAGGCGAGCGCGCGGATGGTCGAGGAGGTCGACGCGGCCAAGCGGGACGCGGACACGCTCGGCGGGGTTGTCGAGGTGCTGGCGTACGGGGTGCCGCCGGGCCTGGGCAGCCACACCCAGTGGGACCGCAAGCTGGACGCCCGGCTGGCGACCGCGCTCATGTCGATCCAGGCCATCAAGGGCGTGGAGATCGGTGACGCGTTCACCCAGGCGCGCTCCCGCGGCTCCAGGGCGCACGACGAGATCGTGCCGACCGCCACCGGGGTGCGCCGCGTGACCGACCGGGCCGGGGGTCTGGAGGGCGGCATCACCAGCGGCGAGCCCGTGCGGGTGAGGGCGGCGATGAAGCCCATCTCCTCGCTGAACCGGGCACTGTCCACGGTGGACGTGTCCACCGGCGAGGCAGCCACCGCCATCAACCAGCGCTCCGACGTGTGCGCGGTACCGGCCGCGGCGGTGGTGGCCGAGGCCATGGTGGCGCTGGTGCTGGCCGAGGCGGCCACCGAGAAGTTCGGCGGCGACTCGGTCGCCGAGATCCGCCGCAATCTGTCCGGGTACCTGGAGAATCTGGTCATCTCATGAAGCCTGTCTGCGTGATCGTGGGACCGCCCGGCTCGGGCAAGACGACCGTGGGCGAGCTGGTGGCACAGGCGCGGGGCGTCCCGTTCCGGGACACCGACGGCGACATCGTCGCGGTTGCCGGGAAGCCGATCCCGGAGATCTTCTTCGACGAGGGCGAGGACCACTTCCGCGCGCTGGAGCGCACCGCGGTGGCCGAGGCGCTGGCCGGCTTCGGCGGAGTGCTCGCGCTGGGCGGCGGTGCGGTGCTCGCCCCGGCCACCCGGGAACTGCTGCGCGGGCACACCGTGGTCTTCCTCTCCGTGGAGCTGGCCGACGCGGCGGCCCGCGTAGGCATGCAGAGCGGCGCCCGGCCACTGCTCGCGATCAACCCGCGGGCCACCCTCAAGCACCTCCTCGACCAGCGCCGGCCGCTGTACGAGGAGGTCGCCACGGTCATCGTGAAGACCGACGGCCGGGAGCCGGTGGGCATCGCGGCGGAGGTCACCACCGCGCTCGGCTAGTGCACGCAGAACTCGTTGCCCTCCGGGTCGGCCATGGTCACCCCGTCGTGGTCCGCACATGCCGGCCATGCTGCCCGGCGGGTCCGACAGTTTCCGCTACCTGGAGATCAACAGTTCGGCGAGCCGGGCCGGTTCGCTGAACATCGGCCAGTGCCCGGTGGGCAGCGGCAGCAGCGGTGCACCGGCCAGCCCGGCGAAGAACGGGTGCCCGGCGTCGATCAGCGCCTGTACCTGGGCCGCCGGCATGGCGCAGGCGATGAGGGTACGGGGTGGTGCCGGGCGGCCGGACAGGCGCAGCGGCTGCGTCACGCTGCCGTACGGGTGCGGTGTCGCCAGCCGGCGCAGCCGGGCCAGCACCGGCTCGGTGAGGCCGGCCAGGTTCACCGGATCCGCGGCCGGGTCGAACGGCGGTACCGGCACCCGCCAGCCGTCCAGCAGGCCGGCCTTGGTACGCGCCCGCTCCTCGGGCGGGTTGAAGTCGTCGTGCGCCACGCCGTCCGGCACCGGCCCGCTGTCCACGTGGATCACGCGGGCCACCCGGTCGCCCAGCCGGTCGGCGGCCCCGGTCACCGGCGCGCCCGCGTAGCTGTGCGCGACCAGTACCACGTCGGTCAGGTCCTCGGCCTCGACCAGCGCGGTGATGTCGGTGATGTGGGTGTCCAGGTCGGTGTCCGGACCGCCGAGGTGGGCGCGCTCGGCGAGCCCGGTCAGGGTCAGCGGGTACGCGTCGTGCCCGGCGGCGCGCAGCTCCCGGGCCACGTCCCGCCACGCCCACGTACCCAGCCACATCCCCGGTACCAGTACGAATGTCGTCATGGGGCCACCGTAGGATCAAATCCGGGCAGGACCCGTCCGGGTAAGGAGAATGTCGCGGTGCCCCATCCCGCCTCGCGCGTGCTGGCCATGCTGGAGCTGCTCCAGGCGCACCACGTGCTGGGCGGCCGGGAGCTGGCCGGGCGGCTCGGCGTGGACGAGCGGACCGTGCGCCGGTACGCCGCGACCCTCACCGAACTGGGCGTACCGGTCGGCGCCGCGCGCGGGCGGTACGGCGGGTACCGGCTGCGGCCCGGGTACAAGCTGCCCCCGCTGATGTTCACCGACGACGAGGCGCTCGCGGTGGTACTCGGCCTGCTGGCCGCCCGGCGGCTGGCGCTGGCCGGGGACCAGCCGGGCGCGCCGGCGGTCGAGTCGGCCATGGCCAAGCTGCGCCGGGTACTGCCGGACGCGCTCGCGGGCCGGGTCACCGCGCTGGGCGA
>DATEJJ010001068.1:0-15289 GCA_035278125.1 Rugosimonospora sp. | reverse complement strand
ATCGGACCCAGGTCCGAGACTCGAAGGACCCACACGGCCCGGTGCTGGAGTTCACCGCAGCCGAGTGGAGCGCCTTCGTGGACGGTGCCAAGGGTGGAGAGTTCGACATCTGAGCAGACAGCAGAACTACCCCGAGAGCGGCATCCTGGCAGGGGTGCCGCTCTCAGTCTATCGACGCTCGGCTGGAGCCGGTGAGCTTCGCCGCCTCAGCTTGAGTAACAAGCGGCCGGCCGGCCGAAACCGGGTTGCCGGCGATCGCGAGCCTGGCCGGACTCGACCTGGAGCGGGCCCAACGGTCGATGCGCGTGCTGGAGCGGGCGGGCCTGGTCTCGCGGGTCACGCACGACCGGTACCGGATGCACGCTCTGGTCCGGGTCTTCGCGGCCGAACTCGCCGCTTCGGAGACGCGGCGGCCGCGCGCTTGGCCGCCGAGCTGAGCTACATTGATTGATGCACGAGCTTCGATTGATGTGGGAGGTTGCCATGACCAGGCGACTGCTGCCGGCGCTGCTGCTACCGGTACTGCTGGTGGGGTTGGCGGCGGTGCCGGCGCATGCCGCCACGGTGGCCATCACGCCCGGCACGGTCTGGACCGACACCTCGGGGCAGGTCATCCAGGCGCACGGCGAAGGCATCACGAAGGTCGGCGGCACGTACTACTGGCTGGGCGAGGACAAGACCAACGGCTCGCCGTTCCAGAACGTCCGGTGCTACTCGTCCACGGATCTGAAGAACTGGACGTTCGTGGCGAACGTGCTGACCCGGCAGTCCAGCGGCGACCTGGGCCCTAACCGGATCGTCGAGCGCCCGCACGTGATCTTCAACAGCAGCACGGCCACGTTCGTGATGTACATGCACATCGACAACACCAGCTACTCCGAGCGCAAGGCCGGCGTGGCGACCAGCAGCAGCGTCTGCGGCAGCTACACCTACCGGGGCAGCTTCAAGCCGGCCGGCCACGACAGCCTGGACGACAACCTGTTCCTGGACGGGAGCACCGGGTACTTCATCAGCGAGGACCGCACCAACACGAAGTTGCAGATCTACCGGCTGTCGGCGGACTTCCTCAGCGTCAGCGCGCTGGTCACCACGCTCAACCAGTACGAGGCGCCGGCCATGGTGAAGATCGGCGCCACGTACTACCTGTTCGGCTCCCACCTGACCGGCTGGTCCACCAACGACAACCAGTACACGACGACCACCTCGATCACCGGTACCTGGAGCGCCTGGCGCAGCTTCGCCCCGGCCGGTACCAATACCTGCAACTCGCAGACGACCGCGATCCTCCCGGTCGCCGGGAGCAGCACGACCAGCTACGTGTTCCTCGGTGACCGGTGGAACTCCGGCAACCTGGCCGACTCGCGGTACGTCTGGGAGCCGCTGTCCATCAGCGGTACCGCGGTCTCGATGTCCTGCCCCGCGAACTGGACCATCGACACGGCCACCGGCGCGACCGGCACTGGCGGGACGGGCGGCACGGGTACCTCGATCCTCCGCGGCGTCGGCTCGAACCGGTGCCTGGACGTACCCAACTCCTCGACCACCGACGGCGCCACGGTGGACATCTGGGACTGCACCGGCGGCGGCAACCAGTCCTGGACCCTCACCGCCGGCAGACAACTCATGGTGTACGGATCCAAGTGTCTCGACGTCGCCAATCAGTCCACCGCGGCCGGCGCCACGGTGCAGATCTGGACCTGCAACAGCGGCGCCAACCAGCAGTGGAGCCTCAACGCCGACGGGACCGTGACCGGCGTCCAGTCGGGACTCTGCCTCGACGTCACCAGCGCCGCCACCGCCAACGGCAGCGCCGTCAAGCTGTGGACCTGCAACGGCGGCAGCAACCAGCAGTGGGTGCGCTCGTAACCGAGGTGTGGCGGATGCCGGGTCAGCCGACCGTGACCGCGGTGTCGTCGACGACGAAGGACGTCTGCATCGTGTAGTCCTCGGCGCCGGTGTACTTCAACGTCACCTGCTGCCCGGCGTAGCTGGCGAGGTTGAAGCTGCGCTGGCTGTACCCGCTGGCGTGGTTGAGGTTGGAGTATGTCGCCAGGGTCGCCAGTACCGTGCCGGAGCTGTTGAGAACCTGCACCGTGAGCGTGTCGTACGCGGTCGACGTGGTGGTTTCCGCGGTGTCGACGTGCAGCCAGAAACTGAACTGGTAGGACGAGCACCCGCTGGGCAGGGTGACCGGCTGGGACAGGGTGTCGGTGTGGGTGCTGCCGTACCCGTCGAGCCAGGCGTCCCAGGATCCGCTGTGCGGCGGCTCGTTGCCGCGGTTGCTGACCACCCCGGAGGTCGCCGTCCACGGCGGCGCGCTGCCGGTTTCGAAGCCCGGGTTGCCCAGCAGTTGCGCCGCCGCGCACCCGGCCGGGGTGGCGCTCGCCTCGGTGCTCTGCGGGCCTTCGCCGATGGCGTTCACCGCGCTCACCTTGTAGTAGTACGCCTGGCCGTTGGTCAGGCCGGTGTCGGTACACGAGAGCGCGGCGCCGAGGTTGGCGCAGCCGCCGGAGGTGAGCGGCGTTTCGCCGCCGCTGGACGTGCCGCGGTACACCCGGTACGACGTGATGCTCACGCCGCCGTTGCTGGCCGGCGCGGTCCATCGCAGCGCGGCCTGGCCGCCGCCGGCCGTCGCGCTCAGGCCGGTGGGCGCACCCGGTGCGGTACCGGCGATCGGCGAGGCCGTCACGGTGACGCTCGACGACGCGGTCTTCGCGGGTGTGGCGCTGTCGGTCGCGGTGAGGGTGGCGGTGTAGGTACCGGCCGTGTTGTAGGTGTGGCTGGGGTTCTGGGCCGTGCTCGTGCTGCCGTCGCCGAAGTTCCAGCCGTACGTGTACGGCGGGGTACCACCCGTGGCGGTACCGGCGAAGGCGACGGTCAGCGGGGTCTGACCGGAGGTCGGGGTGCCCGATGCCGTTGCCGCCAAAGGGTTTCCGACCGCGCTGACGGTGACCGTGGCGGTCGCGGTGGCGGTCTTCGCGGGTGTGGCGCTGTCGGTCACCGTGAGGGTGGCGGTGTATGTGCCGGCGGCGGTGTAGGTGTGGCTGGGGTTCTGGGCCGTGCTCGTGGTCCCGTCGCCGAACGCCCAGCTGTAGGAGTACGGCGCGGTCCCGCCCGACGCCGAGCCGGTGAACGCCACCGTCAGCGGGGCGTTGCCGGTCGTGGGCACCGCGCCGGCCGCGGCCGTCAGCGGTGTGCTGCCCTGGATCCACAGGTCTTCCAACGGATCGGCGAGCCCGCCCTGGTCCGCGGTCGTCATCGGGAACGTCGACAGCCCGATGGCGTCGTTCGGGTCGATGACGCCGGGGTGGACATTCTCCATCACCCGCTCCATCGCGGCGAGCACGTTGTTCGTCGTGTACGCCACGTGCGAGTCGTACCCCTGCTTCATGTACTTCGGCGAGGCGATGACGACGGTCGGTACCCGGTACGTGTTGCTCACGTGGTCCGGACCGTTGTTGCCGTTCTGGGTGTCGTCCTCGGTCACGACGATCACCGTGTTGTCCTTGTACGCCGCGTTGTTCATGATCGAGTCGACGACCTGCTTGGTGACCGAGTCGTTCTTCGGGATGTCCTGGAAGGTTCCCGGGTGGTCGTTGAACAGCTCCACATAGGAGTACGCCGGCAGACCGTTGGCGCTGACGAAGTTCAGGTAGCCGTTGCCGATGACCTGGTCGTCGTCGTTCTGGCCCCGGCACGTGTAGTTGTTGTAGTTCAGCTCCTCCGGGATGCTGGTGCCCGGCCGGTTGACCGGCAGCACCTCCAGCTGGCCCGTCGCGGGGTTGCGCCATTCGCCGCTGCCCGTGTTGAGCATCCAGTAGAAGTCACCGTTGAGGACGAACGGCAGCTGGGCGGTGCCGGTACCGGTGCCGGTCTGCGCGGCGCACGGGTCGCTGCCCTCGCCCGCCGGCCCCGAGGCGCCCTTGAGGAAGCGGTCGAACTGCGTCCCGGTCGCGCTCGGGTAGGACTGCTGCTGGGAACTGGACGAGGACTGGGCGGAGAACAGCCACCAGTGGTTGGGCCCGCTCGGCGGCTGCGTACCCGTGCTGTAGGAGTCCAGCAGCGCGTACGTCTTCGCGAGCGTGTGCAGGTTCGGCACCGAGCTGATGTGGTTGGTGCTCTCCACCACCCCGTTGCATCCACTGTGGACAGTCGTGGCGCAGTCGCCGAGGTAGTCGTCGAAGGTGTGGTTCTCCCGGTACAGGATCACGAAATGGGTGAACGGCGGGAAGTACGGGGCCAGCGGGTTGGTCGCGGCGGCCGGCCGCAGCACCGGCCGTACCTGCCGCGTGCACGATCCGCCCTGGCACACCGACACCGGCTCGACGGCCTGGCGGTCGGTGATGGCGTATCGGGCCGGCTGCGGGAACCGCGTGAATTCGACCCCGGGCGCGGCGAACGACGCGCCGGTGCAGTTGTAGTCGTCCGGCTTGTACGTCTGCGGGCGGCTGCCCTCGGGAAGATCCGTCGCATCGTCCGGGTCGGCCGCGGGGTTCCAGTTCTTGAGGGTGCACGAACCGACGCCCGTCGCCGGATGGACGCCGCCCTCTGCCGGCCCCGAGTACGCCCCGGCGACCACGACAACGACAACGGCCACACCGACAATCCCTAGCTTCCGCCTGATCATCGAGACTCCCGCAGCAGAATCCGGCTCGCGGTGGCGCATCGAGGAGCGCCACTCACCACATCATCCGGACCGGGTGAGCCTCATCACAAGAGATCGGCGGCAATCATCCCTACAGGGCACTACAACGTTCATGTGCTGTTCGTCGCGTATTCGTCGATCAGGCTCAGCGGGTGACCGCCGCCGGCCAGGGCGGTCGCGAGATCCTCGGCTGACCCGCATCAGGTCAGCGGAAGTCGTCGGCGTGGTCGCGGGCCCACTCGGCGAACGTGCGCGCGGGCCGGCCGGTGACACTCTCCGCTGTCGGCAGCGGCGGTACCTCGCTCTTCGCCCACCGCTTCTGGGTCTCGGGCGTGCTCGGGTTGTGCGAGTAGTCCTCCAGGCCGAGCAGGAAACGCGCGTTGGCCGCCGCCCACCCGCCCAGGCGCGTGTAGTACTCCAGGCACTGCTGGACCGTCGCGCCGGCGAAGGAGACCTCCCGGCCGATCGCGGCCCCGATCTGGTCGGCCTGTTCCTGGTGCGTGAGCGGTCCGGGTCCGACGAGGGTGTACGCCCGCCCCGCGTGCCCGTCCTCAAGCAGCGCGATGAGGGCGACGTCGGCGACGTCCCGTTCGTGCGTCGGCACCCCGACCGCGTTCGGGAACGGGTCGTACACGGCGCTTTCGGCGCGGATGGACGGTGCCCACAGGTGCAGCTTGTTGGTGGCGAACTCGCCGGGTCGCACGAACGTCCAGTCCAGTCCGGACTCCTCGACGGCCCGCTCGACGGGCAGGTGGAACTCGGTGTCGTAGCCGGTGGTCACCGCGCCCGAGGAGAGCACCACGACGCGCTGGACCCCGGCGCGTACCGCGAGCCGGACGATCTCGCGCGCGGTCTGCGGGGAGGGGAACAGGTACAGCCGGTCCACGCCGTCGAGTGCGGGCGCCAGCGTGGCCGGGTCGTTCAGGTCGCCGCGGATCACGTCGACGCCCTCGGGCAGGTGCGCCGCCGCCGGGTTGCGGGTCACCGCGCGTACGTCGGCGCCGGCGGCGGCGAGCCCGTGTACCACGTTGCGGCCGACGAACCCGGTCGCGCCGGTCACGAGGATGGTCATCGCTGTTCTCCCGTCGTTGATGGCGGCGGTCGGCGCGGCTGGCGCCGGACCGCGATCGTCGCGGCCGTTTTCGTCGCGGTGACGCGAATCGTGTACCAGCCGCCCTCGCCTGCCCGCCGGACATGCCGGCCGAGTCTAGCCGGCCGCCGGGCGCTCACCGTGCGGTAGCGCGGCCGTATCCGCCGGTGCCGCGCGGCCGGCGCGGCGTCGGCTGAGGACAAGGTCCACGACGCTGAGGATGATCGCGGCCGCCACGAACCCGAGCGTGACACCGACCGCAGTGGACAGTGCCGACCCGTACGCGGCGTCGCGCGCCGGGCCCGACATGCGGGCGACCGTTCCCGGCAGGCTGGCGAGGAAGACGGCGCTGATGACCCCCTGCCCGACCGCGGCACCGATGCGCTGCGCCGTCTGCAGCACGCCGCCCGCGGTACCGCCCACCACCGGGTCGACCTGTTGCAGCGTCAGGGCCTGGTTGGGCGTGATGATGGCGCCGCTGCCCAGACCGAGCACCAGGAGGGGGAGGGCCAGCCGGCGCGCCACATGGTCGCCGGGGCCGGTCACCAGATCGATGAGCAGCGCGCCGATGCCGAACGTGACGAGACCGCCCACGACCAGCGGCCGGCCGAGCCGGCTCACCCAGCGGCCGGCCAGCGTCGCGGCGGCGGCCGAGCCCACCGCCAAGGCGGTGACCCCGAGCCCCGCCCGCAGCGCGGAGTACCCCAGACCCTGCTGGTAGTACAGCGACAGCACCAGCGGCAGGCCGGTGTACCCGCAGAAGTACAGCAGGGCCAGGGCGACGCCCACGGTGTACGAGGGCTCCCGGAACAGCCGCAGATCGAACAGCGGGTCCCGGTTGCGGTGGGTGAGGTGCCGTTCCCGCACCACGAACCCGGTGGCCAGCAGGGCAGCGGGTACCAGCAGCCACAGCAGCCGCAGGTCGCGGGCGGTGTCGTACTGCACCGCAGCGAACAGCACCGCGAACGTCGCGCCGCCCAGCAGCGCGGCACCGGGTAGGTCCAGTTGCCGGCGGCGCGGCGACGGTGCCGGCGGCGGCAGCCAGCGCCGGGCCATCACGATCGTGGCCAGGCCGATCGGCACGTTGACGAAGAACACCAGCCGCCAGCCCAGGTGCGGACCGCCCAGGGCGATCAGGCCGCCGCCGGCGAGCGGGCCCACCGCCGTCGCGACACCGACGATGGTGCCGATCGCGCCGAACGCGCGTGCCCGCTGCGCCCCGCGGAACATCTGCTGGACCAGGCCGGCCACCTGGGGATTGATCAGTCCACCGAAGAGCCCCTGCACGACCCGCCCGGCGATCAGCAACCGCGGCTCGGGCGCCGCGCCGACCAGCGCGCTGCTGGCCATGAACCCGGCGACGCCGATCAGGAACATCCGGCGCCGGCCGTGGTCGTCGCCGAGGCGCCCGCCGATGATCGGCACCAGACCGAACGCCAGCGTGTACCCGCTGACCACCCACTGCAGCGCGGATGCCTGCGCACCCACCCCCGCCCCGATGGCGGGCAGGGCGACGTTGGTGATGCTCACGTCGAGCAGCGTCATGAACAGGGCCACCAGGCACACCGCGAGGGCGTACCACCGGCGGGCGTCTTCTCGGCTCACCGCTCGATCTTCGCCCGTACCCCGCGCTGACCGCACCGGCGTCGGTCGCTATTGAGTTCCATCAATAGTCCTGTTAGTTCCGCTCGCACGTGCGTGCAACAGAGCTTCCTGGAGGGTGTCCAGGAGACCGCCGTCAAGGTCGCCCAGCAGGCCCAACAGGCCGGGTTCACCGGCCAGGACTGGGTGGTATCGGTGGCCGTCGCGGAGGCGGAGAGCGCGGGCTGGACCCGGGCCCGGCTCATCGACACCGACTGCAGCGTCGACCGCGGGCTCTGGCAGATCAACTCGTACTGGCACGGCGAGGTATCGGACGCGTGCGCCTTCGACCCGGTGTGCAACGCCCAGGCGACACACACCATCTGGGCCAACGGCGGCTGGACCCAGTGGACCACGTACAACAACGGCGCGTACCAGGCGCACATGGCCGAGGCGCAGGCGGCGGTCAACCTGGGCGGATGAGAGGCCGCCGGCCAGCCGCCGGCGGCCTGCCCCGGATCGTTCAGAGGCCCCAGCCCCACCGGAGCTGCGCGACGCCGGAAGCGTTGTTGACCGCCAGCCCGCTGCCGCTCTGGCGGGTGAGGGAGTAGGTGTCGCCGGAGCGCAGTCCGGGCCAGTACACGACGCCCATCTGGCGGGCGCGGGTCAGGTCGGTGGTGGCGGCGAAGTAGGCGGTGAAGGTGTTGCCGTCCTGGTTGTTCGCGCCGGTGTAGGTCAGGCCGGTGGTCATGGGGGCGCCGGCCTCGTCGATGATGGTGCGGGAGGAGTAGGAGCCGAGCCGGCCGCTGAGGTTGCTGGTCCAGGCGGAGCGGGTGGTGTCCGAGGCCCAGAACCCGTAGAAGTGCAGCGAGAGCAGGGTGCCGTTCAGCGCGCTGGCGGCGCCGACGCCGGTGACGTTGTCGTTGTATCCGGTGCCGCTGATCAGGACCCGGCCGCGCGGGACGCTGGCGTGGCGGGACAGCCAGGTCGAGCACAGCGAGACCCAGCTGTTGAGGCTGTACCCGAAGGGTTCGTTCATGGGCTCGAAGTAGACGTTGCCGTTGCCGCCGTAGTCGGCGGTGACGGTGTCCCACATGGTGTTCCAGGTGCCGGTGTCGTCGACGAGGCCGTCCTTGTTGGCCTCCCAATAGCTGAGGATGACCTTCATGCCATGGGCCAGGGCGGAGTCGACGGCGCCCTTGTAGCGCGACCACCAGTCGGAGTTGACGCTCTGCGGGTTGATCGGCAGCCGTACCGTGTTGGCCCCGATCTGTTGTTGGAAGGCGGATAAGATGCCGTCGGCCTTGGTTTTGACGGTCGCGTAGCTGTCGCTGGCGGTCAGGCCGGTCGGGATGACCCAGCCATCGACGTAGTTGTCACGGGCGTCGGCCCAGTTCACGCCGCGGAATCCGTTGGTCGCGGCCGAGGCTTCGGGGATCGACCAGAGCAGTGGCGCGGCGAGCACGGCCGCGGCGAAGGCCAGCGTGGCGACGCGGAGCCGGGAACGTTTCATGTGTCCTCCAGACGGTCAGGGGTGTGCGCCTGGCGCGCGGGAACCCACGCCACCGACCGGTACGGCCAGCGGAGCTGTTGAGCGCGACGGGAAACCGGCTCCGTGACTGCGCCAGGCACGGGGACAGTTCGAAGTTCCTAGATGATTGCCCCGGTACGATCGCCACGTCAAGGGAGCGGGGCTTGATTTAGTGCCACTTACGCTAAGCGTCGTAGGAAGTGTGCGCGATGTTGTTGTCCGATGACTCACCGTGGTCCGGCGGGGACGCGCGCTGCGTCCGGGTCAGGTGCGGCAGGTGGCGGTGGCGAGCATGGCCAGGTTTACCGCCTGGGCCATGGCGAGGTAGCCGGCCGGGCTCGGGTGCAGGTTGTCGACGGAGGCGTAGCCGGCCCGGAGGATCGAGGGGTTGGCCGGGTCGCGCAGTGCCTGGTCGAAGTCGACGACGCCGTCGGCGAGTTTCTGGCCGCGGATCCAGGTGTTGGTGAGCTGGCGGTCCCGGTCACTGTTGGGTGCGGTCGCGGTGCCGTCGACGAGGGCGTTGGCGGCGGGCAGGATGGTGGCGAGCCATGCCTTCACACCGGCGGCGTGGGCCTGGTTGATCAGTTGGGTCAGGCCGGCGATGATGTCGGCGGCGGGGCTGCGGTGCAGGCCGAGGTCGTTGATGCCTTCGAGGATGAGGACGCCGCCGACGCCGGCCTGGTTGAGTGCGTCGGTCTGGAAGCGGTGCAGCCCGCTGGGGCCGAGCATCAGTGGTTGGCCGTCGGTCAGCAGCATGTTGCTGCCGATGCCGGCGTTGACCATCGAGATCGGTATCCGCGCCGCGATCAGCCGGCGCTGCAGGTCGTCTGGGTACCGGGTGTCGGTGTCGACCACGGCCTTGGATGCGGGGACGCTCAGCGTGCTGGCGCTGACGAAGCCGTCGGTGATGGAGTCGCCGAACGCCACCACCGACCGGGTCGGGGCCGGGGCCAGGACGTCGAGGCCGGTCAGGTACAGCCAGCTACCCACGGTGCTGGTGAACGCGGCGCCGCTGGTCTGCGAAGCGTGGTCGCCGCTGAGCATGGGCGTGAGGTAGGACGTGGCGTTGGCGTTCCAGTGCTTGGTGACCGTGCTGGTGTAGTTCGGGAGGTACAGGCTGACCGCGAGGTGGTCGAAGGCCGCGAAGGTCAGGGTGGTGGGGTCGCTGGTGGCATCCGCGCCGGCGGGCAGGGTGACGGCAGCCTGGCCGCCGAACCGCAGCGCCTGGGCGTGGGCGATGGCGGCGCCGTGCTGCTGGCGGCCGATGGTGACGTGGCCGAAAGTGATCGGGGTGGTGCCGAACCGGTTGGAGAGTCTGACCCGGACCGTGGCCCCGCCCAGGTGCGGCGCGACGACCATGCGCAGCGTCTGGTGCACGAGGTTCGTCGGGACCGGGGCTCCGGTGGCATCGACGGGTACCAGCGCGTCGGTCGGGCTGGCGGCCCAGCCGGTCACCCACCGCTTGCCGGTACAGGCCGGGGTGGGCGGGGCGTGCGTTGCCGCCGCCGCGCCGACCAGCCCGGCCGCTGCGGTCAGGCCGACCACGCTGGCGATGAGCCCCACACTCGCACCGAGCCGGATCCGTCCTCGACGCATCACAACCTCCGATCGG
Organism: Rugosimonospora sp.; assembly: GCA_035278125.1. GTDB lineage: Bacteria > Actinomycetota > Actinomycetes > Mycobacteriales > Micromonosporaceae > DATEJJ01. Next base: position 4,830 of record DATEJJ010001068.1, on the reverse strand, counting down.
TCGGGCGGGCGGAGCCTGGTCACCGGGTACCGTACCGATGCCTGTCACTGAGCGACACTCAGTCCTGTGACGACAATTCGTCGTTTGATGTCAACCCGGAGTCCACGCCGGTCGGCGTATGGTGCGGGAGGTGATTGGCGCAGCGCGGACCTTGACCGGCGATGGGGCGACCGGCGCCGCCGGTGGGGCCGCGCGACCGTCGCTGGCCGAGCGGCGCAGGACCGCGATCCGCATGGAGATCACACGAGCAGCCGTGCGCCTGTTCACCAGCAAGGGCGTGGTCGCCACGACCGGCGAGGAGATCGCCGCGGCGGCGGGTATCTCGGTGCGCACGCTGTGGCGGCACTTCCCCAAGAAGGAAAGCTGCGTGCTTCCCCTGCTCGCCGCGGGCCTCGACACCGCCGCACAGGCCCTGTCCGCCTGGACGCCCGACCAGTCGGTGGCCGATCTCCTGGACACCATCGAGCAGGCCGGCGTCGACCTGATCGTCGAGTTGACCACCGTGCTCGACCTGGTCCGCCTGACCCGTACCGAGCCGGGGCTGCGCGCGGTGTGGCTGCAGGCCCACCACGACGCCGAGCCGGCCTTCGCCGCCGCCCTCGCCCAGCGCGCCGGGCTCTCCGGCGACGAGTTGGCCGTCAAGGTCCGCGCCGCCATGCTCAACGGCATGCTCCGGGCGGCGGTGGAGCATTACGCATTCCATACCGCGCCGTCCGACGTGAGTCTTCCGGGCATCCTCACCGCGCTCCGCGAGGCGTTCGCGACCGTCGCCGAGGGCCTGCCGGTCTGACCGAACAGGGTGGGCCGCGGTCAGGGCGGGCTGGCCAATTCCGGCCACGCGCATTGACAGTGGTGCGGCGCCCGCGCGAATGTCCCTGTGGTACGGGCTTTGAATCGTTCAACGTCGCGGCGGGGGAGCGCATGACATCCGACGCGTGGAACCGGTTCGGCCCGGCGGCGTCGCGGTTGGCTATCGCGGCGGTGGTGTCGGTTTCGCTCCTGCCGCTCGGCGGTACGGGGGCCGCGGCCGATCAGGGTACGGGCCAGATCCGGGTCACCGACCTGACCACCGATCACCTCCCGAATACGTCGGCGTCGCGCACGACGTGGCGTTGCCCGGTAGTGAGCTGTTCTTCTCCCATGTGCACCTGCACGGCGGCCCCGCTCCCGTGCGCCACTTCCTGCCCGAACTGGTCGACCTGATCTGGGACCGGAGCATCGACCCCGGCAAGGTGTTCGACGTCGAGCTGCCGCTGGAGCGGGCCGCCGAGGGCTACCGGGCCATGGACGAGCGCCGTGCCATCAAGGCCCTGCTGCACCCGTAGGCCCGCTCCGGCGTTGGGTCAGGTGGGGTGGCAGGCCAGGTCGGTGGGCGCCGTGTTGGCTGTGTTCCAGTTGGCGAGGAACCCGAAGCTCGTGGCGGCCCCGGTGCCCAGTGACGCGTTGTAGGAGGCGTTGGCCACACTGACCGCGGCTCCCGATTGGGTAGCGGTGCCGTTCCAGGTCTGGGTGACGGCCTGCCCGTCGCGGAACGTCCAGGTCACGGTCCAGCCGGTGATGGCTCTGCCGCCGGTGTCGGTGACCGTGACGGCGCCCTGGAAGCCGCCGCCCCAGGAGCTGACGACCTGGTAGGTGCCGGTACACGCGGCGCCGCCGGTCGTCGTGGGCGGTGCCGACGCCGGTGCGGTGGGTGGTGCCGATGTCGTCGGGGAGGGGCCGGTCGATCGCGACGGCGCGGCGCTCGGGCTGCTGAGCCCCGCACCGGACACCAGGTACATGGCCACGCCGTGCGACGGTACCGGGGCGCTGATCACGCCGCCGCTCTGGCTGGTGGCCTTGCTCCACAGGTCCTTGAGGGTGTAGTTGGCGGTCGTCGCCAGCCCGACCTGGCTTGCCGTGGTGGAGATCGTCGAGGTGGCTGAGCCGCGGTTGAGCAGGATGACGGCGACCGAGCCGTTGCTCATCGGCTTGGCCCAGACCTCCTGGTCGCCGTCGTCACGTACCTTGTACCCCTGCTTGCCGCCCCAGTCCTGGTCGACGGCGAGCACGTCGGTGTTGGTGAGGATGGCACGGGTGGCGGCGCTCATGGAGCGGATGTCGTTGCCGGCGATCAGCGGTGCGTTCAGCAGCGACCAGAGGCTGAAGTGGGCCTGCGACTCGGTGTCGGACAGGCCGCTGTTGCCGACTTCGAGCATGTCCGGGTCGTTCCAGCCACCCGGGCCGGAGTACGCCGCCAACCCCACCTGACTGTCCAGAATGGACATGACAGAGCCCCAGTTCGCGCTGATGTCCCCGGTGTCGCGCCACGAGTTGCCCACCCCGGCGCCCCAGGTCCACACCGCGTCCTGACCCCACTCGCACAGGTTGTAGAGGATGGGCCGCCCGGTCGCGAGCAGGGCGTCGCGCATGGCGGTGTACCGCTGCTGGGTGGTCAGGCCCTGGTGGTCGCCGCAGTTGTCGTACTTCAGGTAGTCCACGCCCCACGAGGCGAAGGTCTGCGCGTCCTGGGTCTCGTGCCCGATGCTGCCGGGGTAGCCGGCGCAGGTGGTGGTACCGGCCTCCGAGTAGATGCCGAGCTTGAGTCCCTTGCTGTGGACGTAGTCGGCCACCGCCTTGATGCCGTTGGGGAACTTCGTCGGGTCGGCCCGCAGGTTCCCGGAGCCGTCCCTTGTGGACGCTTCCCAGCAGTCGTCGATGTTGACGTACTGGTACCCCGCCGCGGCCATGCCGCTGGAGACCATGGCGTCGGCGACACCGCGGATGAGGCTGTCGCTGGTGGCGCAGCCGAAGGTGTTCCAGTCGTTCCAACCCAACGGAGGCGTGCGGCCCAGGCCGTTGTCGAGCGCCTGCGCCCTCGTGGCCAGGAGCAGCCCGACCGGTACCGCGGCGGCCAGGACCGCCAACGCCATGGCCATCCGCATTCTCTTCACGGCTCCTCCTCCGGCTTGCGCGTCCTTGGTTACAGCTTGAGATAGTTAAGGAGGTAACTTTGCTAAGTCAACCCGGGTCGGTTCCCGGCCGGGATTTCGTAGATCATTTTCGCAACCGGCCATCGAAGGGGGTGAGCATGCGTACCAGCCCGATCCAGGCTGGCCGGGGGAGGACCCGGGGCGTGGTCCTGGACCTGATCAGGGGAGCGGGCACCATCAGCCGGGTCCAGCTCGCCGCGGACACGGGGCTCACCACGCCGGCGATCAGCCAGATCGTCCGGGAACTGATCGCGGGCGAGCTGGTCGTCGAGGTCGGTCACGGCATGTCCACCGGCGGCAAACGCCCCACCCTGCTGCAGATCAACCCCGAGGGACGCTACGGCATCGGGGTACAACTGGAGCGCAACGCGTCGGTCGTGGTCATCGTGGACCTCGCCGGGCGGGCGGTCGCCCGGGACGCCTTCCCCGGTATCGCGAGCCTGCCGCCCGAGCAGGCGATCCGGTTGGTGGCCGCGCGCGTGGAAACCCTGCTGCACGCCTCCGGGGTGGACCGGCGCAGCGTCGCGGGGGTCGGCCTGGTCAGCTATGGACCGCAGGACCTGGCGGCGGGGGTACTGCTCAGCCCGCAGCCCACCGAGGAATGGCGGGACTACCCGATCGCCGGGCGGATCGGTGACGTCCTCCGCCTGCCGGTCCGGCTGGACAACGACGCGAACGCGGCGGCCATCGGCGAGTACTGGCTGGGCACCGTGCCGCCGGACTGCGCGTTCGGCTGCGTCTACCTGGCCTCCGGCCTCGGTGGCGGCGTGGTCGTCGGTGGTCAGCTGTACCGGGGCAGCTCCTCGAACACCGTCGAGGTCGGGCACATCACCATCGACGTCAACGGCCGCGAGTGTACCTGCGGCAACCGCGGCTGCCTGGAGAACCTCGCGGGACCGACTGCCGTCGTTGAGCAGGCACGGGCGGTACCGGCGCTCGGCCAGCGCCTCGGCCTTGCCCCGGAGATGACCGACGTCCTCGCGGACTTCAGGCGGGTCACCACCGCCGCGGCGGCCGGTGACCCGGACGCCCGAGCCCTGGTCCAGCGGTCAGCCCGCTACCTCGGCAGTGCCGCCGCGACCCTGACCACGCTGTTCGACCTCGACGTGATCGTGCTCGCCGGGCCCGGCTTCGGCCCGGCCGGCACGATCTACCAGGCGGTCATGCAGGACGAGGTGGACCGGTGCGGCTTCGCGCGCCGGGCACACCCCACCCGTGTGGTCCCGTCCACCAACGGCTCCGACGCCGCCGCGATCGGTGGCGCGGTACTGGTGCTGCACGGCGAGCTGATCACCCCGCTCGCCACGCGCGGGCGGGGTGGTTGAGGCGCCCGGATGTTCGGCGGTGTTCGGCGGTTTGCGGCCATGCACGGAATCCGCGGCGCGCGCCGCCCGCGGCGGCCACCATGGGCTGGTTTCCGCCCGATTCCGGGGAACCACCCGGTTACGACGTGGGGGCACGCACCTCCCGCCCCACCCCCTAATGCCGCGGGAGGCGCGTGCCCCCACCCCGCCCGCGGCGCCGGCTACCGGGCGCGTTGGCCGGCGACCGAGCGTGCCGGCAGCGGGGTCGTCGTCCGCCGCGGTCACCTGCTCCAGGGTGCGGCCGGTGGTGCGGGCCGAGCAGGCCGAGGTCAATACAGAGCAGCACCATCGCGGTGCCGATGGTGACGATCGGCCAGGTGCGTCAACCGGCCGTCCCACAACCTGAGCACGGACCGTGCCGGTCCCCTTGCGGCGCGTCGGTCACCACTGATATCCATAGGTGGAAATCTTTGGAGGTCGCTGTGGGCGGGCCAGGACGGGTAGCCGGGCGCCGGCCCGGGTGGCGGATGACGGCAGTGGTGGCTGGCGCGGTCGTG
>DATEJJ010001067.1:0-3350 GCA_035278125.1 Rugosimonospora sp. | reverse complement strand
TACCGTCGGTCTGTGCCACTGTGGAGCCGAGCGCGTCCGCGATCGGGTAGTGCACCCCGGTGGCGTCGGTGCGCTGGTAGGTCTCATCCACGCCCAGCCCGGCCACCATGTTCGCGGTCGGGGTGGTACCGGCCAGTTCCTGCACAGCGGTGCCGCCGTCGTACAGGTAGCCGGTGCTCGCGCCACCGACGGTGCGGCTGGTGCGGCGGCCGAGTGCGTCGTAGCCGAACGACGCGGTGGTCGCGCCGGTGATGCCGGTCAGGTGCTGCCGGTCGTCCCAGATGTAGGTGGCGGAGCCATCGCCGGTGAGCTGCCCGTCGGCGTCGTAGCTGAACGTCGTGGCACCCAGCTGGGTCAGCTCATTGGCCGCGTCGTAACCGGCGCCGGCAACCGGGTCCGGCAGGGCGGTGCGCGCGTAGCTACCGGACATGGTGGTACGCCGACCGGCCGCGTCGTAGGTGTAGGCGAGGTCACCGAGACCGGTGGTCCCATTGGCGTAGGCCAATGACCGCAGCTGCCCGGCGGCGTCATACCCGTAGCTGGTGACCAGCCCGTTGGGCAGGGTCAGCGAGGTGCGCCTCTCGCCGGCGTCGTAGCCGAAGCGGGTGACCGAGGTGCCCCGGGTGATGCTGGTCAGCTCATCGGCACTGTCGAAGGCATAGCTGACCGGAGTCTGGCCAGTCACCGTCATCGAAGTGCGCCGGTCCGCCTTGTCGTACCCGTAATTGATTGTCCCCTGTGGACTGACCTGCTTGGTGAGCCGGTCGAGGTCGTCGTATGTCTGGGTGAGCGTGCCACCAGCGCTGTCCACGATGGACACGGGCCGGTTCGCCGAGTCGTACCCCGTGGTGACGGTACCGGCGGCGCCGTAGGCAATGGAGGTCAGGCGGCCGAGCGTGTCGTAGCTCGCCGTGCTGGCGGCGCCCTTGGCGTCGATGGCCGACACCACCCGGCCGAGCAGGTCGTAGCCGGTGTGGCTGGTGCGGCCCAGCGCGTCGGTGCGAGTCAGCGGCCGGCCCATCCGGTCGTACGTCCAGGTGGTGCTGTGCCCGTTGGCGTCGGTAAGGCTGAGCTGGTTGCCGTCCGCGTCGTAGCTGGCCCGAGTCGTGTTGCCCAGCGGATCCACCACTGTGGACACCTGGTTGACACTGTCGTAGCTGAGGGTCGTGGTCTCGCGCAGCGGGTCGGCGAAGCGGATGGGCCGGCCGGCGGCGTCGTAGTAGGTGGTGCTGACCCGGCCCAGCGGATCGGCGACCGCGACCGGGGCGCCGTCCAGGTAGCTGATGTAGGTGGTGTTGCCCAGCGGATCGGTGATGGTGACGGGCTGCCCGGCCAGCATCGCGGTGATACTGCGCCGCCCCAGCGGGTCGGTTGCGGTGACCGTGTTGGTGTCATCGTTGTACGCGAACGAGCTGGTCTTGCCGAGCGCGTTGGTGGCGGTCGCGAGCCGGCCGTACCGCGGCTCGTAGGTGAAGCTGTCCGTCACCGCGCCGCTGGTACCGGCCAGCCGGGTGGTGCTCAGCACGTTGCCGTCCGGGTCGTAGGTGGACGCGGTGGTGCGCCCGGCCGGGTCCAGTACCGCCGTCACCAGGTTGCTGGTCGCATCCCGGGTCAGCGTCGTGGTCTGTTGCAGGCTGGTACCGGCCGCCGCCGTGTCGGAAACCGTGTACCCGGCCGTGTTGAAGGTGACCTTCCGCACCACCCCCTTCGGGTCGGTCGCACTGGTGGCCGTGACCAGGCCGGTACCGTCCACTGTGTACGCGAACCGGTACACGCCGCCGTCCGCCTGCGTCTGGGTGGCGATGCGGCCGGCGCCGTCATAGGTGTTGCGCAGGTACTGGATGCCCAGCGGGTCGGTGACCGCCGTCAACTCGGTACAGGTCAGCGGCGTGCCGCAGGGCGCCCACACGTACGAGGTGACCCCGCCGCTGGGATCCACCGAGCTGGTCATCCGCGCGCTGACGTCGTAGTTGTAGCGCACCGAGCGGCCGGTGTTGTCGCTGACCCGGATGATGCAACTGGACCCGCCGCAGGCGCCCCAGGTGAACGCGAGCCACCGGCCGTTGGGCGAGGTGACCTGTTGCAGCGTGCCGGACCCGTCGCGGTCCAGGGTGGTGGTGTTGCCGTACCGGTCGGTGATGGCGATGAGCTTGGCGGAGTGCGAGCCGAACGTGTAGACGGTGCCGGAGCGCAGCGTGACCTGGAAGTTGGTGTGGTTGTCGGTGGCCAGGACCGCGCCGGTGAACGCGGTCGGGGTGGGCAGCGCGTGGTAGGTGCCGTCGCCGGTGGGCGCGAACCGGATGCCTTCCCCGTCCGGCAGGCCGAGCACGTAGTTCCCGGCCGGGTCGGGCGCCATGAACAGGTTGAACCCGTCACTCTGCCCGATGCCGAAGCTGCGCACCACGCTGTCGCGCTGCCGGTACGCGCGGGTCAGCGCGACCGGGTTGACGTCGGGCAGCGCGAGGTCGGTGCGGGTCATGGTGAACAGCCCGGTGGACAGGTTCACCGGGTCGCCGTCCTCGCCGTCCTCGCCGGGTGCCGGGCAGTCGGGGGCGTTGAGGCAGGGCTGGTCGTAGCTGACGCCGAGCAGGTAGATCTCGTGCAGCCGGGTCTGCTTGTCGGGCACGATGAACCTGCCGTCCGCGCTGACCCGGCCGCCGCCGTACACGGCCCAGCCCTGGCCCGGCCGGGCCGCGTCGTGGTCGACGTAGTCGATGTGGGTACCGGCCGGCTGGTTGGTGATGTTCGGGTAGGTGACCTTCAGTCCGGGGCCCTGGACCACGGCGCCGCCGGGCTGGATGGTCCACGCCAGCGGCATCCCGGGCGCGCCGGGGAACGGCTGGCGGTCCAGCGGGATCTTCGTGATGGACAGCGCGCGGACCGGCTTGCCGTCCTCGTCGAGGATGCGGGTACCGGCCGGGATGACCACGCTCAGCCCGGGAATCGCCGGGGTACGCACGACGATGCGCTTGCGCACGGTCGGGGGGATCGGCACGGCGTGTGTGGTGTCGATGGCGGGCAGGTAGGTGGTCCAGGGCAGCGTGGACAGGCGCCCGGCCGTCAGGTCCACGCCCTCCTCGAACCGGCCGTGGTCGCCGGCGGCGATGCCGGTGGCGTCGATGACGAGTTCGTGGTGGCCGGCGTCGAGTCCACGGAGGACGAACCGCCCGTCGGTGCCGCTGGTGGTGGTCGCGCTGTCGATACTCAGCTCCACACCCGACAGTGGTTTGCCGCCGGTGTCCAGCACCTGCCCGGCCAGTGCCGCCTTGCCGTCCACAGTAGAGGGTGCTGCCGTCGCGGTGGCCGGCTGCGGTGCGGCGGCCGGCGGGGCACCCCACGTGGCGGTGCCG
>DATEJJ010001066.1:0-7050 GCA_035278125.1 Rugosimonospora sp. | reverse complement strand
AACGGAACGCCGCGCTGACCACGCGCCGGGCCTGCTCGGCCGGGTTCGGCGGCGCGTCCAGCGGCGGCTCGTCCCGGCCGGGGGTACCGGCCAGGGTGTCGCAGACGCGGGCGAACTCCCGGATGGCGAAGGTACGCCGGGACCCGGCGGGCAGCAGGCCCACGGCCCAGTCCCGCTGCGCCACGGTGGCGGTCAGCACGAGGTCGCTGTCGCGCAGCAGCGACGGCGTCAACCGGCGCGCCTCGTACCCGTCGAGCTGGATGCCCATCCGGCGGAGCGCCGCCACCGTGTACGGGTGCACCGCCTGCCCGGGCGAGGCGGCGGTACCCGCGCTGGAGACGTGGAACCAGGCGGCCCGCCGCGCCGACCGCTCCTGCAGCGCGTGCCTGGTGATCACCTCGGCGAAGACGGACCGGCACATGTTGCCGGTGCACACGTACAGCAGCCGGAACGGGCCGCCGCACTCCGGATCGGCGGGGCCCGGCTGCCCGGTGGGGCGCCAGGGAGCGGCCTGGCCGCGGAACGGCCGGGTGTGTGTCGAGGTCATGGCGTCACCTGTCCGAGCTGGTCCGCCGGGTGCGCGAGGGCGTAGCGGGCGGTGTCGTCGTCGCGAATGGCCTGCCACAGCTCGGCGTCGCGCGCCTTGTCGAGGTAGACCACGCTCTGGGCGCCCTCGCGGCCCAGCCCCGCCACGCCGGCGGTGAGGAACCAGATCTGGCCGCTGCGCAGCCGCAGCGCGTCCAGGGCGAGCCGGTACAGCTCGGTGTCGGTGTACGTGCTGTCCACGGTGACCGCGCGGGTGATCGCGTCGAGCAGGTGGTAGCCGCGCACCGGATCGTCGACCAGGTGGGTGGCGGCCAGCTTGCTGAACACGGCCCGCAGGAAGTTCTGTTGCCGCCGGACCCGGTCCAGGTCACCGGCGGGCAGGCCGTACCGCTGCCGCACGTAGGCCAGGGCCATGTCGCCGTTGAGGTGGTTGGTGCCCTTGAGGAAGTGCCGGCCGCCCAGGTCGGTGGTTGCCGCCGCGACCTGGACGTCCACCCCGTTCAGGGTATCCACAATGGACTGGAAGCCGGCGAAGTCCAGGATCAGGAAGTGGTCGACCCGGATCCCGGTGAGCTGCTCCACGGTGCGGATGAGCAGGGCCGGGCCGCCCAGGGCGTACGACGCGTTGATCTTCATCAGGCCGTGCCCGGGCACCTCCACCCAGGAGTCGCGCGGGATGGAGACCACCGTGGCCGAGCGCGCGTCCGGGCCGATCCGTACCAGCATGATGGTGTCGCTGCGCTCGCCACCCTCCGCCGCCTTCGGGTCCACCGCCGCGGTGCCGGTGGTCTGCACCGGCGAGCGTACGTCCAGCCCCACCGCGAGGATCGTCTGGCCGCCGGCCACCGGGTCGGGCGCGGGCCGCCGCTGCCCGTCCACGTTCTGGAACGCGCCGTCGATCCGCTTGATGTTGCCGAGCAGGTGGCTCCTGATGAGGTAGCCGCCCGCGAGCCCGGCGGTCGTCCCGGTGACGGTCAGCACGAGGGCGACCATGCCGAATCGGCGCATGCGGCGCCGCCAGCGACCGGCCTGCGGGGGTGGCGCGCCGGCGAGGTCGGGCGGCTGCGCGTCCAGCATGCTGTCCAGGTCGGTCACCGGCCGGCTCCTTCCGCCACGTACGAGTGGTCGGCGCGGCGCCCCTTGGCCCGGGGTGCCGGCCGCGGCGCGTAGTAGTAGTACCCGGCCCCGGCGCCGCGGGTCGGCACCCGGTTGAGCACCACGCCGAGGATCGGGGTGTGCGCCTCCTGCAGCGTGTTGGCCGCCTGCAGCAGGTGGTCGCGCCGGGTCCGGCCGTACTGGGCCACCATGATCACACCGTCGCACGCGGGCGCCGCCAGCGTCGTATCCGCCACCGGCAGTACCGGCGCCGCGTCCACCACCACGTCGTCGTACTGCTGGCGCAGCCGCTGCAGCAGTTCGCGCATGCGCTGCGAGCCGAGCATCTCGCTCGGGTTGGGCGGGACGGGCCCGCTGGTGAGCACCTGGAACAGCCGGTCGCCCCAGTCCTGCGTGGCGTCCGCGAGCGGGGCGCTGCCGAGCAGCACGTTGGTCAGCCCGACCCCGCCGGGCAGGCCCAGGTACCCGGCCACCCGGGGGCGGCGCAGGTCACCGTCGATGAGGATGACCCGGCGCCCGGACCGGGCCAGCGTCAGGGCCAGGTTGCACGCGGTCGTGCTCTTGCCCTCGCCAGAGCTGGGGCTGGTGACCAGCAGTACGGTGTGCCGCTGCTCCACGTCGAGGAAGCGCAGGCTCGCGCTGACCTTGCGCAGCGCCTCGATCCGGCCCAGCTGCGTGGTTTCGTGGATGGCCAGCGGGCTGCGGCCGGCGGACGGGTCGGCGGGCAGCGCGCCGAGCGCGGGGGCCCGGACGGTCTCCTGCGCCTGCTCCAGCGACCGCACCGACAGGTCCAGCGTCTGCCGGGCGGCGGCCAGCGCGATCCCGGCGAGCAGCCCGACCAGCGCGCCGAGCCCGATGTCGCGCGCCGGCTTGGGCGACACCGGCGTGGTCGGCAGGCCCGCGTCGCTGACCACGTTCACCGCGACCGCCGGGGTGTCGACGTTCTGCATGTACTCCAGCGAGGGCAGCACCGCGACGAACCGGTACCCGACGGCGTTGGCCAGCCGCTGCGCGCCGGCCGGGCTGGTGTCCAGCGCGGTCACGACCAGCAGCGCGGTCTGCGGTACCACCTCCGCGCTGACCCGGGTGGCCAGTGCCGCGGCGCCACCCGACCGGCCCAGCCCGTCGGCCACCGCGCCGAGTACCCGCTGGCTGCGGATCAGCGCCGCGTACGAGGCCACCTGCTGCTGCGAGAGCAGGCTCCCCTGGTACGCGGAGACCGGGTTGCTCGGGTCGGCGCGGGACGCGACGTACAGAGTCGCCTGTGCCGCGTACATCGGGGTCTCGCGCAGCACGAGCACGCCGGCCGTGACGGTGGCGAGCAGCGTGACGAGCAGGATCGAACCCCACCGGTCGCGCAGGAGCTTGAGCAGGCTGTGCAGATCCACGTCAACCTCGCGAGGTGGTCCGGGCATGGCGGGCCGGTGGCCGCCGGGCGGCGGGCAGCCCGGCGGGTACGCCCGGCTCGGCCGGCGCCGGGTAGCCGGGGATGCGCAGCAGTACGGCGACCCCGCAGGCGAGCGCGGCCACCGTACCGGCGAGCAGCGCGGTGCCGGGCAGCAGCGCGGCGTTGACGAGGGCGGCGAGCACGCTGCCGGCCACCGCGAGGACCAGCAGCACGGCCAGCACCGGGTACGGGCCGAGGCCGGCGCGGCGCAGCCGGTGCGCGAGATGGTCGGTGCCACCCTGCCACCAGGGCTGCCGGTGCCGGATCCGGGAGACCAGCACCAGCCCGGTGTCGAGCACCGGTACGAACACGACGAGCAGGAGGAACGCGATCCGCCCGGTACCGCCGCCGGACCCGCTGGGCACCGCGGCGGCGCCGGCGACGATGAGGAAGCCGGCGAACAGCGAACCGGCGTCGCCCAGGAAGATCCGTGCCGGGGGCGCGTTGTGCAGCAGGAAGCCGGTGGCCGCGCAGCCCAGGCAGGCGAGCAGCACGCCCAGGCTGCCCCGGCCGCCGAGGAAGGCGGACAGGGCCAGCGGCCCGCAGGTACCGCAGACGACCGTGGCCAGCGCGCCGTCGGTGTTGTCCAGCAGGTTGAACGAGTTGGTGAGCACCACGACGGCCACCACCGTCAGCGCGGCGTCCACAGAGGACGGTACCGGCAGCCCGAGCCGGAACCCGGCGGCGACCAGCCACCCGGCGAGCACCGCCTCGACCGCGAGCCGGGTACCGGCGCTCAGCCCGCGTACGTCGTCCACCAGGCCCAGGATGGCGACCAGCAGCGCGGCCCCGGCGAGCTGCCAGAGCCAGGGCGGGGCGCCGGGTACCACGGCCAGCGGTACCAGGGTGACCGCGGCCACCGCGACCCCGCCCAGGTACGGGATGGCGGTCGGGTGCGCCTTGTGCGGGCCGGGCCGGTCGGTCAGCTCGTACCGCCGCGCGATCCGGCGGGCCGCCTCGCAGAGCAGCGCGGACACCGGCAGCGCGAGCACCGCCACCAGCAGCGCCAGAACCAGGGGACTCATGCGGTGCGTACCCCGGTCGTCACGGCCTCGCCCAGCCGCGCCTCCGCGATCGTGTCCCGCAGCACGTCGTCCAGCGAGTGCGCCGGCCGCCAGCCGGTGAGGCGGCGCAGCTTGGTGATGTCGGGTACCCGCCGGACCATGTCCTCGAAGCCTGGCCCGTACGCCTTCTCGAACGGGATCAGCCGCACCGGCGAGTCGCTGCCCACCTGCGCCCGGATGCGCTGGGCCAGCTCCAGGATGGTGACCTCGTCCGTGGTACCCACGTTGACCGTCTCGCCGATCGCCTCGTCCGTGTCCAGCAGGCTGGTCAGCGCGCGCACCACGTCGAGAACGTGCCCGAAGCAGCGGGTCTGGGTACCGTCCCCGTACACGGTCAGCGGCTCGCCGCGCAGCGCCTGGCGGACCAGCCGCGGCACCACCATCCCGTACGCCGGGCTCTGCCGCGGCCCGACCACGTTGAACAGGCGGACCACGATCGAGGGCAGGGCCCGCTCCCGGTGGTACGCGTTGGCGAGCAGTTCGTCCACGACCTTGGCGGTGCTGTAGGCCCAGCGGACCACCGCGGGGCTGCCCATGATCCGGTCGGCGTCCTCGGCCAGCGGGCCGGACGCGTTCTTGCCGTAGATCTCCGAGGAGCTGGCGACCATGATCTTCCGCTGGTACCGGTGTGCCGCCTCGATGACGATCTCGGCGCCGCGGATGTTGGTGGTCAGGGAGGCGAGCGGCCGCTCCACCACCAGCCGCACGCCCACGGCCGCGGCCAGGTGCACCACCGTCTCGCAGCGGCGCACCATCTCGTCCACGACCGGCTCGTCCAGCACCGACCCCTGGACCATGTGCAGGCGGGGGTGGCTGGCGACGGCGGCCAGGTTGGCGAGCCGGCCGGTGGACAGGTTGTCCAGCACGACGACCTCGGTGCCGCGCGCCAGAAGTACATCCACCAGGTGTGAGCCAATGAACCCGGCTCCGCCGGTCACCAGGACCGGCCCCTGGCCGGTGCGCCGGACGCCGGTGGGCATCGGTAACAGTCGTCCCGTCATAACACCTCTTCCCCGCTCAAAAACCTTATAGCATGTGTTTTATGTCAAAGGGGACGTTAGTCGGAACGTGTAACGCGGTTGGGGAGATCCAGAGCGGACAGCGTTTCGCCTTCGGCGACAACTGGAGTTCCTTCGTGCGCCTCGTCGACGAGGAGCGGATCGCCACCGCGACGGCCTCGCTCACCCAGGCGCTGGGCGTACCGCACCTGCGTGATCTGTCCTTTCTGGACGTTGGCTGCGGCAGCGGCCTGTTCTCGCTCGCCGCGCGGCGGCTCGGGGCGCGGGTACGGTCGTTCGACTTCGACGCGGCATCGGTGGCGGCCAGCACCGCGCTGCGGGAGGCGTTCGCGCCGGGCAGCGACTGGCCCATCGAGCAGGGCTCGATCCTGGACTCCGCGTACACGGCCGCGCTGGGCCGCTTCGACGTGGTGTACGCGTGGGGCGTGCTGCACCACACCGGCCAGATGTGGCCGGCGGTGGAAGCCGCGGCGGACCTGGTCGCGCCGGGCGGGCGGCTGTTCATCTCCATCTACAACGACCAGGGCCGGGCCAGCCGGGGGTGGCTGCGAGTCAAGCGGCAGTACAACCGCAGCGGGCGGGTCGGCCGGCTACTGCTGCTCTGGCTCAGCGCCCTGTACGTCGGCAAGGGGTGGCCGCTGCGGGTGCTGCTCAAGGGACTCCGGCGGAACCGCGGGGCGACGCTGGCCAAGCCCGCCCCGCGCGGCCGCGGCATGTCCCGCCGGCACGACCTGGTGGACTGGGTCGGCGGGTACCCGTTCGAGGTGGCCAAGCCCGAGGAGGTTTTCCGGTTCGTCACCGCGCGCGGGTTCGAGCTGCGCTACCTGACCACGTGCGGCCCCGGACTGGGCTGCAACGAGTACGTGTTCCAGCGGACCGGTTGAGCGGCGCCGGGCCGCCCGCCGGTACAGGGCGGCCAGGTCGGCGGTGCGGGGCAGCAGGCGGTACCACGGCGTACCGGTGGCGCGGCAGTACCAGCCCACCTGCGCCGCGGTGATCAGGCTGTAGCTGACGGTGGAGGCGAGCGCGCAGCCGACGATCCCCCAGCGCGGGATCAGTGCCACGTTCACCCCGACGTTCACCGCGAGCGCGGCGACCGAGATCCCGGACATCGGCAGTGGTCGGTTGCACCGCACCAGGTACGCGCTGACCTGGCGGCCGGCACCCAGCGCGAAGACGCCGGGCGCCAGGGCCAGTAGCGCCGGGACGCTGCCGGTGAACTCGCGGCCGTAGCCGAGCGGCACCAGCACCGGGGCCAAGGCGCACAGCCCGCCCACGGAGACTCCGGCCAGCAGGATGGAGGCGCGGGTGGCCCGCAGCGTGACCCGGGCGGCCGCCGCCATGTCACCGCGCATCTGCTCGGCGAGCGAGGTGCGGGCCAGCGCGTCGGTCGGCATCCGGATCAGCTCGGCCAGGGTCACCGCGACCGCGTACAGGCCGACCTGCGTGCTCGACGCCAGCGCGCCCAGGATCAGCACGTCCAGCCGGTACGTCAGGTACAGCGCGGTGGCACCGCCGTGGTACCGCACGCCCAGCAGCACCGCGCGCCAGGCCAGCCGGGCGTCCGCGTGCCGCAGCCGGGGGCGGGCCGCGACCAGCATCGGGGTGATCTGCACCAGCGGCGTGGCCGCCCAGATCACCACCACCCAGCCGACGGTGAGCCAGCCGCCCGCGACGCCGGCCAGCAGGCAGCCGCACTGCACCACGCCACCGGCCAGGTTCGACCAGTCCACTATGGACACCCGGTCGTCCAGGGCCAGCGTGTCCACCACGTACAGCAACGTGATCATCAGCGGTACCGACAGCAGCGCCAGCGCCAGCAGCCGGGGGCCGCCCGCGGTGTGCAGCGCCCGCCACC
>DATEJJ010001065.1:0-3744 GCA_035278125.1 Rugosimonospora sp. | reverse complement strand
TCCGCCGTTGCCAGCACGCCCACCGCGTCCCATCCCCAGGCACCGGCGCCACTCGCCGCGCCACGCACAGCGGACCCCCGCGCGACCGGCAACCCGGCCGCGGCGCCGGCACTGGCCGTGCCCGGACAGGTCAACGCCTCGGGACGCGATCTGGCGCTGGGCGGCCTCGCGTCCGCGTCCAGCGTCGAGCCGCCCGGTGTATTCGTGGTGTCGAACGCCTTCGACGGTGACCCGGATACCCGGTGGGGCAGCGCGTTCCAGTCGGACCCGCAGTGGATCGCCGTCGATCTGGGCTCGCTCTGGCGGGTCACCCAGGTCGAGCTGAGCTGGGAGCGGGCATACGCGACGGCGTACCACGTCGATGTCTCGGCTGACGGCACGG
Organism: Rugosimonospora sp.; assembly: GCA_035278125.1. Classification (GTDB taxonomy): domain Bacteria; phylum Actinomycetota; class Actinomycetes; order Mycobacteriales; family Micromonosporaceae; genus DATEJJ01. The sequence goes on along the minus strand of DATEJJ010001065.1, from coordinate 3,362 downwards.
CGTGGCGGACGGTCTACGCGACCACCACCGGCTCCGGCGGCGATGTGCGGATCACGATCCCCCGCACACCCGCGCGGTACGTGAGGATGGTCGGCACCGCACGCGCCCAGAACCTGTACGGATACTCGCTGTACGAGTTCGAGGTGCGTTGACGAAGCGCCATGACGAACCCCCGCGATCGCCTCCGGAGCGCTGAGCCGGCCGGCAACAGCGTCCTTTGTGGAGGGTCGAGGTGCGGCCCGCGTGCGCACCGGCCGCGGGGTTCACGAGTTTATCGCCGCCCCGACCAGAGCATCGCCGCTTCGGTGCGGTTGCTCGCATGGAGCTTGGCGAAGATGTGATTGAGGTGGTTCTTCACGGTCTTCTCGGTCAGCGTGAGGCTGCGCGCGATCGCCGCGTTGGAGTGTCCGGCACAGAGCAGGTCCAGAATCTCCCGCTCGCGCGGCGTCACGCCGAAGCTCTCCTGCCGCTGCCGGAGCCGCTCGGCCTGCGCGCGTGCGGCACGCTCCTGGTCCGCCTGTGCGCGCAGCGAGGAGATGGTGAACGCCGCCACCACCGGCGACAACCAGCTCTGCCCGGCGGCCACCGCGCGTACCGCGCGCAGCAGTTCGTGCGGGTCGAACTCGCCGTGGACGAGGTACCCCTGGGCGCCGCCGCGCAGCATCCCGGCGATGAGGTCTTCGCCTGAGTCGCTGGTCAGCACGAGTACCGCGGTGGTGGCGGAGAGCCGGGTTATGGTGCTCAGCCCGTCGGCGATCGGCATGTCGTGGTCGAGCAGGGTGACCGTCGGGCGCAGCCGCCGCGCGAGCGTCACGGCGGTACGGCCGTCGGCCGCCTCGCCCACCACCCGCACGTCGTCGCTGGCATCGAGGAATCCGCGGATGGCCGCCCGCACGATCGGGTTGTCGTCCACGATCAGTACATCAATCAACTCGGCGCGACCTTGTCGATGTCGGATGCGGGTGCCCACAACGCGCGCTCCTTGGGCATGATCCATGCGCGATGTGGCCCACCGTACCTATAGCCAGCAACCGAATGCAAACGGCCAAAGGTGGTCGCCGAATGCTTCATTCCATATTGAACGGTCGGCGGTGCAGAACCGTATTTGGGGGATTGGCTACCGGTCCGGCCGCCCCGATCAGGGCCGGTGACGGCTGAACACTCGGCGGGTCGCATCCGTCTTTATGGTGCCGGACCTGTATGTCTCTTCGCGTGAAAGGCGGTGCTGGCGTTGGGCCGTCGCGCACTGCGTTCGCTGGCGGTCGCGGGCTGCCTGGCGGTGGGGCCGGTACCGGCCGCGGCGGTACCCGTCGACACCGTCGACCTGACGCTCAACCCATCCAGCGGTACCGAGGGCACGCTCGTGCTTGTCACCCTCCACCTGGCCGGCACTCCGGCCCGGTGTGGGCGGCGGGCGGCCAGCGTCAGCTGGGACGACACCGCGGTCGGTACCGCGTTGCTGGACCTCGGCTACGCCGCCGCCCGGCTGCCGGCGCCGGTACGCGGTGCGGCGGCAGGCCCGCATCTGGTGCGGGTGGCCGTTTCCGGTGTGCGGGGTACCGCCTCCGCGGTCTTCCACGTCATCGCCGACCGCGCGGCGGAGCCGGGATGAACTACACCGTGTACATCCCCGTAGTGCAGTCCGTGGAACCGGTTCAGCCCCGCCCAACACTGCCCGGTGACAGCGGCTGTGTCGACGACCAGGCGGTGGCGCACCTCTACGACGTGTACGCGCCGTTGCTGCTCAGCTACCTGATGCGGCTGACCAAAGGGGACCGGCACGCGGCTGAGGACATCCTGCAGGAAACCCTGGTGCGGGCCTGGCACCACCCCGAGGCGCGGGGCGCCGACGGCCGGTGGACGCGTCCCTGGCTGTTCACCGTGGCCCGGCGTATCGCCATCGACCACTTGCGGGCACAGCGTGCGCGGCCGCCGGAGGTGGCGGTGGATTGGCTTGAGGCGTTTCCGGACGGCGACGACGGCGTGCACCGCGCCTTGGACGCCAACGAGGTCCGGGCCGCACTTGCCGACCTGCCCGAGGCGCATCGGGACACGCTGGTCGAACTCTACTTCCTGGAACACTCCATCGCGGAGACCGCGCAGCGGCTGGGAGTACCGCAGGGAACCGTCAAGTCGCGCCGGCACTACGCCCTGCGCGCACTGCGAGACCTGCTGCTCGCCCGCGGCTTCTACGCCGACCCGAGCGGGCCGCGGCCGGGGGAGGACGGGGACCGGCGTGACCAGAGCGCGCAAGCCCGGTCCTAACGGCTCGCCGGTTGGCTCGGGATGAGGGTCGTCGGGGCCGAGGGGAGGTGGGACTCGGTCTCGTCGGCCAGGTACGGGTCGTCGTCGGGCTCGTCGGTGCTGCGCAGGGTACGGCGCACCCGCCAGCCGATGAGGAGCGTGACAGCCAGACCGACCAGGCCGAGGATGGCCAGCGCGGTACCGGAGCGGCCGCCGCTCAGTGTCGCCGGCGCGGTGGTACCGGACTGATTGCTCGTCCCCGGTGCCTGCGGCAGGTCGACTGCGGTCGTGGGGTCGATGAACCCCCAGCCGTCGGTGGTGTTGGGCTGCGCCTGGCCCGCCGCGTCGGCGGTGCTCTTGACACGCTGCGCGACCTGCTCGGCGGTGAGCGCGGGGCCGGCGGCGCGGATGAGAGCGGCCTCTCCGGCGACGAACGCCACGGCGTACTGCGTGCCGCTGGCGGCCAACTGGCCCGTTCCGCTGACGCCGAGGGTGAGCACGTTGACGCTGGGGGCGACCACGTCGACGCTGCCCGGTTGGTAGTGGGCGGCGAGGTTGTTGTTGGTGTCCACGCCGCCGACCTGGAGTGTCGACGGGTTGCGGGCCGCGGCCGGTGCGGCGGTTGCGGTGGGCGCGCACCCGACGACGAGGACGTCGTGCCCGGTCGCGGTGCGGATCGCCGCCGCCACGGCCGGATCGGTCATGTCCACATAGGAGCCCAGCGCGATGACGCGGGCACCGGCGGAGACCGCGACCTGGATCGCGGTGACCTCGTCGGCGGCCCGGCTGGCGCCAGCCGTGGTGACCACGCGGACCGGCATAACGGTGGCGTCGGGCGCGGTACCGTTCAGGTCGCCGGCACCGCCCTGCGCGATGATGAGGCTGGCCATCGCGGTACCAGTGCCCAGACAATCGGTGTCCGCGCGGCCGGTACCGGTGACGATGTCGGCGCCGACGGTGACCCGGCCGGACAGTTGCGGGAGGCTGGCGTCCACGCCGGAGTCGACGATGGCGACCGTGACGCCCTTGCCGCGGGTACGCGGCCACGCCTGGTCGGCCGCGACGCGCTGCTGTGCCCAGTCGGAGCGGGTGGTCGACGTCGCGGCCAGCGGCGGGCA
>DATEJJ010001064.1:0-3531 GCA_035278125.1 Rugosimonospora sp. | reverse complement strand
TCGCGGTGGTGGGCGGCGACGTTGCGAGCCGGGCGGCGCTGGCCGAGACGGCCTGGCGGCTCGCCCCGCCCGGTGCGGTGCTGGTCACCGGCGTCCCGGGGCAGGCGGGCGTGCCGCTGCTCGCGGACCGGTCCACGCTGGACGGCCAGGCGACGGCGTACGTGTGCCGCGGGTTCGTCTGCGACCGGCCCGTCACCACAGTTGCCGAACTGGTCGCGCAGCTGTCCCGCTGACTTTGTTCTCCGCTCAGCGAACATGGCTTGCGGCAGCTCTGTAGCGGTGTAAGTGTGTAATCACTGCTACGTGGTAAGGAGTGCAAAATGGCACGGGAGCACCACATGTGGGGCGGGCGGCACGAGCCGCCACCGGCCGACGAGGCGCCGGCCTGGATTCTCGGCGCGCTGCCGGACGACTGGTTCACCGAGCGCCCGGAGATCACCATCGACCGGGACGAGATCGTCATCGTGGGCCGGCTGCCGGAGCCGGCGCTGGCCGCGACCGACGGGAACGGGGAGGACAGCGCGGCGGCGGAGCGGGCCGTGGCCGAGAAGGCGGCCGCCGAGCGGGGCCGGATCGGCAGCTGGCGGGAGAGCACCCGGGAGCGGCGCGTCAAGATCGCGCAGCAGCTGGAGCGCCGGTACCGCCGGAAGGTGGCCTGGGGCGCGGCCTGCGGCGAGACCACCGAGCTGTTCACCACGTTCGCGGCGCCGGCCATGACGCGGCTGCGCCAGCCGGAGCGGCAGGTCCTCGACACGCTGGTCGACGCGGGGGTGGCGCGGTCCCGGTCGGAGGCGCTCGCCTGGTGCGTGCGGCTGGTGGGCGAGCACGCGGAGCAGTGGCTGGGTCAGCTGCGCGACGCGATGGGCGCGGTCGACGAGCTGCGCCGCCAGGGTCCGACTCTGTAGGGACGCTGGCTGATCCTCACGGGAGGAGCGGCCTCCGGCCGCACTAGCTGATCCTCACGGGAAGAGCGGCCTCCGGCCGCACTAGACTTCTGGGCGATGGATCCCCGAACTGGTTTGCCTGTTGTCGGCATGGTGGGCGGCGGGCAGCTGGCCCGGATGACGCATCAGGCCGCGATCGCGCTCGGCCAGTCGCTGCGGGTACTGGCGCTGGTGCCCGATGACGGCGCCGCGCTGGTGGCCGCCGATGTCCACATCGGACACCACACCGACCTGGACGCGCTGCGTACCTTCGCCAAGGGCTGCGACGTGGTCACCTTCGACCACGAGCACGTGCCGGCCGCCTGCATCGAGGCGCTCGTCGCGGACGGGGTGAACGTGGCGCCCGGGGCCGCTGCCCTGCGGTACGCGCAGGACAAGCGGGCCATGCGGGAGCGCCTGGCGGAGCTGGGTGTGCCGGTACCGCGCTGGGCGCCCGTCCACGGGCCCGAGGAGCTGGCCGCGTTCGCCGCCGGTACCGGCTGGCCCGTGGTGCTCAAGGCGGTGCGGGGCGGGTACGACGGGCGGGGTGTCTGGGTGCTGGACTCGCCGGGAGACCTGCCCGCGACCGAGCTGATCGCGGAGGAGCGGGTACCGCTGCGCCGGGAACTCGCCGCGCTGGTGGCCCGCTCCCCGTTCGGGCAGGTCGCGGCGTACCCGGTGGTGGAGACGGTGCAGCGGGACGGCATCTGCGTGGAGGTACTCGCCCCCGCCCCGGACCTGGACGAGCAGCTCGCGGTACAGGCGCAGGAGCTGGCCATCCGGCTCGCCACCGAGCTGGGCGTGGTCGGGCTGCTCGCGGTGGAGCTGTTCGACACGGGTACCGGGTTGCTGGTCAACGAGCTGGCCATGCGACCGCACAACTCGGGGCACTGGACGATCGAGGGCGCCCGTACCTCGCAGTTCGAGCAGCACCTGCGCGCGGTACTCGACTACCCGATGGGCGACACCTCGATCACCGCACCCGCGGTGGTGATGTCGAACGTGCTGGGCGGGGCGCCGGGCGGGCTGTCGATCGACGAGCGGCTGCACCACCTGTTCGCCACCGACCCGGGGCTGAAGGTGCACCTGTACGGCAAGCACGTCCGGCCGGGTCGCAAGATCGGGCACGTGACGGCGCTCGGCGAGGACATGGCGACGGTACGGGCGCGGGCGGCGCGGGCGGCCCGCTGGCTGCGGGAGGGCGAGTGACCTCGGTCGGGATCATCATGGGGAGCGACTCGGACTGGCCGGTGATGAAGGCCGCCGCCGAGGCGCTGGACGAGTTCCAGGTCGGGTACGAGGTGTCGGTGGTATCGGCGCACCGCACCCCCCAGCGCATGCTCGACTACGCGACCGGAGCCGCGGCCCGGGGACTGAAGGTGATCATCGCGGGTGCCGGGGGTGCCGCTCACCTCCCCGGCATGGTGGCCTCGGCCACGCCGCTGCCGGTGATCGGGGTACCGGTGCCGCTCAAGCACCTCGACGGGCTGGACTCCCTGCTCTCGATCGTGCAGATGCCGGCCGGCGTACCGGTGGCCACCGTGTCGATCGGTGGCGCGCGCAACGCCGGTCTGCTGGCGGTACGCATCCTCGGCGTCGAGGAGCCCGCGCTGCGCGCCAGCATGACCGCGTACCAGCAGTCACTCCAGAACCTCGTCGCGGAGAAGGACGCGGCCCTGCGCGCGTCGCGCTAGCCCGTCGGGTCAGCGGAGGCGGCCGATGGCGCCGCGGAGGCGCTGGATGTTGCGGCGGCGCTTCTCGTAGGTGGCACCCAGGCTCACCAGCACGGTGGCCACGATGGCCATGACCACCAGCACCGCCGCCACCGAGGACAGCACGGCGACCTCGTACAGCGCGGCGATCGTGAGCACCACGCCGCCGACCACCACCGGGGCCTGCTGCCGGCGCATCGAGCCGTACGCCACTGTCCCGGCCGACCCCAGCATCAGCAGCGCCAGCCGCAGCGGGGTCTGCCCGGTGGCCAGCAGGATCGTGAGGCTGGGCAGGAACGCGGCGACCAGCGCGATGCCGAACGCGTACCAGCTGGAGATCTCCGGGTGCCGCCGGTACTCGACGTACCCGGTGATCAGCGCGACCACGGCCACCGCCAGCGTGTACGCCTCGGTCAGCGCCACGTGCGAGATCCGCATCAGCAGCCACCAGGCGACCACCTCGTGTGCCGCCGCGAACCAGATCAGCACGCTGCGGTACACCCGCGCCCGGCCCGGCCGGGAGGCGGCGATACCGAGCACCGCACCCCAGATGGTGCAGAAGATCGCCAGGTGCGGCAGGGACCTGCTGGCCAGCAGCAGTGCGAGCACCGCGCCCGCGTACGAGCTGGCCTCCACCGTGGTGGACTCGGTGATCGCGTCCGGCCGGCGCAGCTGGGGCAGCAGCGCGGCGAGTACCAGCAGCGTGCTGGCCACGCCGGCGACCAGGAACGCGGACCAGTACACCGGCAGCCCGGCGATCAGCCCGGCGACCATCGCGAGCAGGTGCCCGGCGGACGCGGTGACCAGCCAGCCGACCAGCCGGGCCAGGCGGGTGCGCCCGTACAGCGCCGCGACCACGCCGCACCCGGCGGCAGCGGCCAGGCCGGTCAGCGTCA
>DATEJJ010001063.1:0-4526 GCA_035278125.1 Rugosimonospora sp. | reverse complement strand
TGGCGGACGTGGCCCGGGCCGACGCGAAGGGCGATCCCCCACCGGACCTCCAGGTGTCGCTGCGCTGGAACCTGCGGACCGGCGCGGTGGAGCGGATCCCCGGCATCGTCGCGCGCGCGGTCAGCGCCTCGGGCCGGATCGCCGGGGTCGCCAGCACCGGCGCCGCGGCGTACTGGCAGTCCGGCCGCCTGTTCACCCTCCCCGGGACGGCGTACGCGGCGCTGGCGGGCGTCACCGCGGACGGGCACACCTTCGCGGGCGACGCCGCGACGGGCACTGGTCCGGTGCGCAGCGACGGCTCGCAGGCCCCCGGCAATGCCGTGCCGGCCGTCTGGCGCGGCTGCTGAACGGCGTGGACGGTTCACCCGATACGCTATAGTGTGCGCAATCGGCGAAGTGTCAGACTGTGCCGATGACCGAGGAAACCATCACCCACACGTGCAGCGCCTGCCTCGCGATGGACCGCGCCGACGGCGCCGAGGACGGCTGGCTGATACCGAAGCTGCAGAAGCGGGTCAAGAACGCCAACCGGCTGGTCAACTCGCTGCGGCGTACCCAGGACAAGGTCGCCGACGTGATCACGTCGTTCGCCGGGTCGCTGCAGTTCGTGTACCTGCACTCCATCTGGTTCGGCGTCTGGATCCTGCTCAACATCGGCCTGGTCGGCGCCTCGCTGCAGTTCGACAAGTTCCCGTTCGGGCTACTCACCATGATTGTCAGCCTGGAGGCCATCTTCCTGTCGACCTTCGTGATGGTCAGCCAGAACCGGCAGGCGCTGCGGACCGAGGTGCGCAGCCAGCTCGACTTCGAAGCCAACCTGCGCTCCGAGGTCTGGGCCACGCACATCGGTCAGCAGCTGGGCATCGACCCGGACCACGTCGAGGCCGTCGTGGCCCGGGTCATCGCGCAGGCGCGCGCGAACGAGAGCGGGTCGGACAGCGCGCCGTGAACGTCAGTTGGCGGCGTAGGGACTGAGCGACTCGTGGCCGCTCTGGCCGGCCGTGGCGGTACTTGCCGCAGGGTGGTCGTAGTGCACCGTGTCCAGTACGCCGTCGTGCCCGCTCGACGTGATCTCCATGTCCTGCTGGCCGTCGAAGTTGTTGTCCAGGTCGACCTCTTCGACGTGGCCGGCCGGGTCGAGGTGGATCACCTCGTCCACGATGCCGTCGTGGTTGCGGTCCACGTCGATGGTGTCGATGTGCCCGTCGTGGTCGGTGTCGGCGGCCACCGCGTCGGGCTGCCCGTCGTGGTTGTAGTCCAGCGCGACGGTGTCCAGTTCGTGCCCGTCGCCGAAGCTGTGCGTGAAGTACTCGTCCGGGCCGCCGTCCTGGTGCAGGATGACCTCGTCGGCGTACCCGTCGTGGTTGGTGTCCACAAGGGTCTCGGTGCCGGTGCCGTAATCCGCGGTGATGGCGTCCGCGTCCTGCGGTGCGGTGTACTCGTCGCCGCCCGCGTCGCCGGTCACGTGCGCGTCGGCACCGGTGGGGTCGTACTCGCTCATCAGATGCTCCAGCCCTGGTTCGTCAGCGGGTGTCGGCTTCCGAGGTTAGCGAGCGCGGCGCCGCGCCGGCTCCCGTGTTCGTGCCACCGTCGCCAGCCGGACCGGCACCCCACCCGGCTCAGGCGCGCAGGTACGCGAGCACCGCCAGGACCCGCCGGTGGTCGTGCTCGTCCGGCGGCAGGTCCAGCTTGGTGAGGATGCTGCCGATGTGCTTGCCCACGGCCGCCTCGGAGACGACGAGGGTACGCGCGATCGCGGCGTTGGAGCGGCCCTCGGCCATCAGCCCGAGCACCTCCCGCTCGCGGGGACTCAGCCGCTCCAGCGGGTCGCGCCGGCGGCGTAGCAGCTGCTTGACCACCTCGGGGTCGATGACGGTACCGCCGGCCACCACCCGGGCCAGCGCGTCGACGAACTCGGCCACGTCGCCGACCCGGTCCTTGAGCAGGTACCCGAGGCCCACGCCGGCACCCGAGTCGAGCAGCTCCCCGGCCGAGGTGGGCTCGATGTACTGGCTGAGTACCAGCACCGCCAGCCCGGGGTACGCCTGGCGCAGGTCGATCGCGGCGCGCAGGCCCTCGTCGCTGAACTGGGGCGGCATCCGCACGTCGGTGACCACCACGTCCGGCCGGTGCTCGGCCACCGCCGCGCGCAGCCCCGGTACGTCCCCGACCGCGGCGACCACCCGGTGCCCGAACCGTTCCAGCAGCGCGGCGAGGCCGTCGCGCATGAGCACGGCGTCCTCGGCGATCACGACGCGGAACGATGCTCCGGGTTCGGGCACGGCAACTCCACTCTCACCAGGGTCGGTCCCCCCGCGGGGCTGGACAGGCCGATGCTGCCACCGACGACGGCCACCCGGTCGGTCAGGCCGGCCAGGCCACCACCGGACTCCGGGTCGGCGCCGCCCACGCCGTCGTCCCCGATCTCCAGCACCAGCGTGTCGCCGGAGAGCCTACCGGTGACCCAGGCCCGGCCCGCCTGGCTGTGCTTGGCCACGTTGGCCAGCGCCTCGCACACCGCGAAGTACCCCGTCGCCTCCACCTCCGCGGGTGGCCGGGCGGGCAGGTCCAGCCGCACGTCCACCGGTACCGGCGAGCGGTCGGCCGCGTCCTGCACCGCGGCGGGTAGCCCGTACTGGGTGAGGATGCGCGGGTGGATGCCGTGGATCAGCTCGCGCAGCTCGGTCAGCGCGAGCTTCGCCTGCTCCTGCGCCTGCGCCACCAGGTCCCGGGACGGGCCGCCGGGCAGGTCCAGCAGGGCCAGGCCGAGCCGCATCGAGACGGCAACCAGCCGCTGCTGCGCGCCGTCGTGCAGGTCCCGCTCGATGCGCCGGCGCTCCGCCTCGAACGCGCGCACCAGCCGGGCCCGGGACAGGGTCACCTGGGCCAGCCGGGCGCGCAGCTCGTCCTCGCGCGGCGCGAGCAACCCGCGGGCCAGCCCGGCCTGGACCGTGGCCAGGGCGGGTACCGCGTACCCGGCGCCGAGCAGGAGCAGCAGCCCGGCCGGTACCGCGACCAGGGCCTGTGCCGGCGTGCTGACGACCACCCCGGGTAGCACCGCGCGGCTCCCGCCACCCACCAGTACCGACAGCGGCGAGGTGACCAGTGCCAGCGGTACCCCCACCAGCAGCACGATCACCGCCAGGTCCAGCGGCCACAGCAGCAGGGCCAGCAGCAGCGTGTACGCCAGCTCGCGCCAGGTGGCCCGCTCCCGCACCCGGGTGACCACCCAGCCGTACACCCCGGGCCGGTCCGGCTTGCGGTGCGGGTCCTCCACCGGCTCCGCGTCGATCAGCCCGAGCCGCCACCGCTCCACGGCCGCCGCCGGTATCCCCGCGAACGCGATCGCGGCGAAGATGGGTACCCCGATCAGCACGGTGGACAGCAGGCCGCCGACCACCACCATGGTGGCCAGCACGCTGAGCGCGAGCAGCCCGGACAGGCCGGTGCTCAACAGGTAGGCCAGCCCGCGCCAGGGCCAGGCCGAGAGCAGGAACCGCCGGTCCGCCATGGCCTCCATCGGTGGCCTGCCTCGCGGTTGCATGCCAAGAGGATAGATGCCCGCGGTGGTATGCCCAGGCATACCCGAAGACGGGGCTCTGGGGCACTGCCCCCCGCGCCGCCTTCCGGTTCCATAAGGTCATGCCGAACTCAGAGATCCCGGAGGTACCGACATGTTGAGGCTCGCCCTCGCGACGCTGCGCTCGCACTGGGTCGGGTTCGTCGGCACGCTGGCCGCGCTGGCGCTCGGCGTCGCGGTCATCGCGACGATGGCCCTGGTGCTCACCGCCGCCTCGGACGGCAACCCGCACCGCGAGCCGGTACGCTTCGCCGCCGCCCCCGCCGTGATCCGCGCCAAGCCCGCCATCCACGTCACCGACCGGTTCGGTACCCCGACCGACGTGTCCGTGGCCGAGCAGCCCGAGCTGCCGGCCTCGGTGGTGACCGGACTTGCCGGCGCCACCCCGGACCGCACCTTCTACGCGATGTTGCCCGGCGGCCCGGCCGACCAGGCGGGGCACGGCTGGTCCTCGGCCGCGTTCGCGCCGTACCAGCTGGTCGCCGGCCACGAGCCGCGCGCGGACACGGAGGTCGTGGTGACCGGCGGCGCCCAGCCGGGCCAGACCGTGACCGTGCTGCTGCGCGACGGGCCGCACCCCTTCACGGTGGCCGGCGTGGTCCGCGAGCCGGCCTCCGGCGTGGTGGTGGAGCACCCGGTCTTCTTCACCGACAGCGTGGCCGCGACCCTCTCCCCCGGCGTGGACGCGCTGGTGACCGGGGACGCCACGCTGCTGGCCCAGGCCCGCACCCTGCCCGGGGTGCAGGTGCTCACCGGCGCCCAGCGGCACGAGGCCGACCCGGGCGTGCTGCAGGACTCGGCGGACCTTTCGAACCTGGTCTCCTTCCTGGGTATCGCCGCCCTGCTGTCCAGCTGCGTCTCGCTGTACGTGACCGCCTCCACCTTCGGCCTGTCGGTGGCCGCGCGCCGCCGCGACCTGGCCCTGCTGCGCGCCGCCGGCGCCACC
>DATEJJ010001062.1:0-10055 GCA_035278125.1 Rugosimonospora sp. | reverse complement strand
CTCCCGGTCCCAGCCCTCGCCCTTGGCCTCCACCTCGCGCAGCCGCGCCGCGCCCAGCCGGTCGGTGAGGATGGTGCGGGCCAGGGTACCCAGTTCCCGCTGCGCCTCGGTCGTCGTGAAGTCCACAGTGGATCCCCCTCGGTCAGCGGCGGCCGGCGGGCAGGCCCAGCCCGGTGACCGCGATGATGTCCCGCTGTATCTCGTTGGTACCGCCGCCGAAGGTGAGGATCAGCGCGGCCCGGTGCATCCGCTCCACCCGGCCGCGCAGCACCGCACCCGGGGAGCCCTGGCGCACGTACCCGGCCGGGCCGAGCACCTCCATCAGCAGCCGGTACGCCTCGATGGCCAGCTCGGTGCCGAAGACCTTCGTGGCGGACGCGGCGGCCGGGTCGGGTGCGCCGTCGGCGTGCGCCGCCACCCGCCAGTTGGCCAGCTTCAGGAACTCCACCTTGGCGTGTACCCGGGCCAGGTGCACCTGTACCCACTCCCGGTCCAGCACCCGCCGCCCGTCGGGGAGCCGGGTCGCCGCGGCCCAGTCCCGCACCTCGCGCAGGGCGACCTGGATCGGCGCCGCCGAGGTGAGCGCGACCCGCTCGTGATTGAGCTGGTTGGTGATCAGCGCCCAGCCCTGGTTCTCCCGTCCGACCAGCGCACCGGCCGGTACCCGGACGTCGGAGTAGTAGGTGGCGCTGGTGGTCGGGCCGGCGACGGTACGCACGGGAGTCCAGGAGAAGCCGGGGGAGTCCGTCGGTACGATCACAATGGACAGTCCCTTGTGGCGCGGCGCCTCCGGGTCGGTACGGCAGGCCAGCCAGACGTAGTCGGCGTACTGGATGAGGCTGGTCCACATCTTCTGCCCGTTGATCACGTACTCATCGCCCTCGCGCACCGCCCGGGTACGCAGCGCGGCGAGGTCGGTACCCGCCTCCGGCTCCGAGTACCCGATGGCGAAGTGCAGGTCGCCGCCCGCGATCCGGGGCAGGTAGTACGCGCGCTGCTCGGGCGTGCCGTGGTGCATGATGGTCGGCCCGATGGTGTTGATGGTGAGGAACGGCACCGGCACCCCGGCGACGGCGGCCTCGTCGGTGAAGATGAGTTGGTCCACCATGGACCGTCCGGCCCCGCCGTACTCGGTGGGCCAGCCGAGGGTGAGCCACCCGTCCCGGCCCAGTTGCCGCACCACCTGCCGGTACGCCGTGCCGTCGCCGTACTCGCCGGACGGTGAGGTCAGCGCCTCGCGCAGTTCGTCGGTCATCAGCCCGGCGAAGTACCCGCGCAGCTCGCGCCGCAGGCGCTCGTGCTCCGGGGTGTAGCTGATATACATGGGCGCCCCCAGCCGTAACGGAGCTCAGGCGAGCAGCTCGCTCATTCCTATCCCTCGCCGAAGGTGGACCCGGCCAGCGGCAGGGTGGCCTCGCAGACGAAGCCCGGCCTCGGCGGGTCGGCCGTGAACAGCGGGCCGAGCGAAGCCTCCAGCTCGGCCACCGACCATACGCCGTCCCCGCCGGCCCGGAAGCTCTCCCGGACGGTGGGCGGCGCCATCACCGCGACCATGTCGCCGTGCACCACGAACACCTCACCGGTCACCCGCTCCGCAGCCGGGCTGGCGAGGTACGTCACGAGCGGCGCGACCCGCTCCGGCGCCAGCGGATCGGAACCGCCCGCCGGCGCGTCACCCATCAGCGCGGCCGTCATCGCGGTACGCGCGCGGGGGCAGATGGCGTTGGCGCGCACCCCGTACCGGGCGCAGCTACGCGCGGTGGCCAGGGTGAGCGCGGTGATGCCGGCCTTGGCCGCGGCGTAGTTGGGCTGCCCGGCGGAGCCGAGCAGGAACGCCTCGGAGGAGGTGTTGACGACGCGGGCGTACACCGGACCGCCCTGTGCCTTGCTGCGCTCCCGCCAGTACGCGGTGGCGAACCGGGTGGTGACGAAGTGTCCCCGCAGGTGTACCCGCAGTACCAGGTCCCACTCCTCGGCGGACATGCTGAACACCATCCGGTCGCGCAGCACGCCCGCGTTGTTGACCAGGATGTCCAGGCTGCCGTACGTGGCCACGGCGGCGGCGACCAGCGCCTCGCCGGTGGCCCACTCGCTCACGTCGCCGGCGCAGACGACCGCGTCGCCGCCCGCGTCCTTGACCTCCTGCGCCACCTCGTTCACCGCGGGTCCGGGCAGGTCGTTGAGGATCAGACGGGCACCGGCGGCGGCCAGCCCCAGGGCCTCGGCGCGGCCCAGCCCGTTGCCGGCGCCGGTGACCACCGCGACGGCACCGTCCAGAAGGGACATGTCAGTACCCCGGCCCGCTGAGGATCCCGCCGTCCGCGACGAACTCGGCGCCGGTCGAGTAGGACGACTCGTCGGAGGCGAGGAAGGCGACCAGCCGGGAGATCTCGACCGGCTCGGCCAGGCGGGGCAGCGGCATGGACTTGACGAACTCGGTCGGGTCGAGGTTGCCGAAGGACGGCGCGGCGGACATCAGCAGCGACGTCAGCACGCCGCCGGGGTGTACCGAGTTGACCCGGATGCCGAACTGGCCCAGCTCCTGCGCGGCCGCCCGGGTCACCCCGCGGACGGCGAACTTGCTGGCGCTGTACGCGGACAGCCCGGCCGCGCCGGCGAAGCCCTCGATGGAGGAGATGTTCACGATGGAGCCGCCGCCGGCGTCCTTCATCGGCTCCACCACGGCCTTGATGCCCAGCCAGGTGCCGACCAGGTTGACGTCGAGCACCTCGCGGAACTCGGCCAGCGACATGTCCGCGATGCTGGCGTGGCGCAGGATCCCCGCGTTGTTGACAAGGATGTCCAGCCGGCCGAAGGTGGCGAGGGTGGCGGCGACCGCGTGGCCCCAGTCGTGCTCGCTGGCCACGTCGTGGTGCACGTACCCGCATTTGTCCGGACCGAGCTGCTCGGCGACCGCCGCGCCCTTCTCGTCCAGCACGTCCCCGATGACCACACGTGCGCCCTCCGCCACAAAATGGCGCGCGTGCGACTTGCCCATGCCTCGCGCACCACCCGTGATGAGCGCTACCTTGCCATCAAGTCTTCCCACCGACCTAGTGTAACACGTTCTAGTAGACGTATTCTTTTCCTAAATCCACAAGTGTGCGGTGCGGTAGAACAGGTTTCCAGGACTAAGGAGGGCGTCGTGCGGGCTGCGGTACTCCACGAGATCGGCGACGACAAGCTTGAGATGCGCGACGACGTACAGGTCATCGGGCCCGGCCCCGGCGAGGTGCGGATCCGGGTACGGGCGGCCGGCGTGTGCCACTCCGACCAGTCCGCCCGGGACGGCGGGCTGCCCCAGCCGGTACCGGCGGTGCTCGGGCACGAGGCGGCGGGGGACGTGCTGGAGGTGGGCGAGGGCGTGGACGACCTGGCGCCCGGCGACCACGTCATCGTGAACTGGCTGCCCGCGTGCGGCGCCTGCCGGTACTGCCTCGCGGGCGAGCCGTACCTGTGCATGACCCACGTGATGATGGGGTACGTCCAGCCCCGCTTCATGGCCGGGGATACGCCGGTGTTCGGCATGGCCGGCTGCGGCGCGTTCGCCGAGGAGCTGGTGGTGATCCGGCAGGGCGCGGTGAAGATACCGGACGACGTGCCGTACGACGTGGCCGCGCTGGTCGGCTGCGGCGTGATGACCGGTGTCGGTTCGGTCATCAACACGGCGCAGGTACAGCCGGGGTCCACAGTGGTCGTCATCGGCTGCGGCGGGGTGGGCATCTCGGCGATCCAGGGTGCCCGGCTGGCCGGTGCCGAGCTGATCGTCGCGGTGGACACCGTCGAGGCCAAACACGACGTGGCGCGGCGGTTCGGTGCCACCCACGCGGTGACCCCGGACGGGCTGAGCGAACTGTCCACTCAGGTCACCGGCGGCGACGGCTTCGACTACGCATTCGACGTGGTGGCCGTACCGCAGACGCTGCGTACCGCGTGGCTCGCGGCCCGGCGCGGCGGCGCGGTGGTCGTGGTGGGTGCCGGGCGGGCCGAGCACAAGGTGGAGTTCAGCCCGTTCGAGCTGCTGTTCGAGGGCAAGCGCATCCTGTCCTCGATGTACGGCAATGCCGACCCGGTCCGCGACTTCCCGCGCCTGCTGGACTTCTGGCGGGAGGGCAGGCTCGACCTGGCCGGGATGATCAGCCACCGGCTGACCCTGGACGAGGTGGACGACGCGCTCGGTGCGCTGGGCCGGGGCGACGTGATCCGGCAGGTGATCGTGCACGACGGCGGGACGGCCGCCTAGATGCGCCTGGGGATGATGCTGAGCTACGCCGGCGGCTTCGAGCAGACCGTCGCCGAGTTGGGCGACTACGAGGCCGCCGGGCTGGACATCGTGATGGTGCCGGAGGCGTACAGCTTCGACGCGGTCAGCCAGCTCGGCTTCATCGCGGCGCGTACCAGCCGGGTCCGCATCGCGTCGGGCATCATGCAGCTGTACACCCGTACCCCTACGCTCATCGCGATGACCGCCGCGGGCCTGGACTATGTTTCGGGCGGCCGGTTCTGCCTCGGCCTGGGCGCGTCCGGCCCGCAGGTCATCGAGGGTTTTCACGGCGTGCCGTACGACGCGCCGCTGGGCCGCACCCGGGAGATCGTGGAGATCTGCCGGCAGGTGTGGCGGCGCGAGCCGGTGGTGTATTCGGGCCGCCACTACCAGCTGCCGCTGCCTCCCGGGCAGGGCACCGGCCTCGGCAAGCCATTGAAGATAATCAACCATCCGGTACGCGAGCGGATCCCGATCATCCTCGCCGCGATCGGCCCGCGCAGCGTGGCGATGGCCGCGGAGCTGGCCGAGGGGTGGCAGCCGCTGTTCTTCCACCCCGACCGCGCGGCGCAGCTGTGGGGGGCGAGCCTCGCCGACGGCCTGTCCCGGCGCGATCCCGCGCTGGGCCGGCTGGAGGTGCTCGCCGCCGTACCGTTCGCCATCACCGATGCGCCGCAGCGGCCGCTGGAGTCGCACCGGCGGCAACTCGCGCTCTACATCGGGGGGATGGGCGCGCGGGAGAAGAACTTCTCCAACGAGCTGGTGCGCCGGTACGGGTACGAGCGGGAGGCCGCGCTCATCCAGGACCTGTACCTGAGCGGGCGCAAGGCCGAGGCCGCCGCGGCGGTACCGGAGGACCTGATCCGGGACACCGCGCTGGTCGGGCCGCTGGGCTACGTCAAGGAGCGGCTGGGCGTCTTCGCCGAGGCGGGGGTCACCACGCTGGTGGTGCACCCGCTCGCGGAGACCCACGCCGAGCGGGTACGCATGCTCGGCGTGCTCCGCGATCTCCAGTAAGTTACACAACGCGAAAGAGGGGCCGTCCTCCGCCGAGGACGGCCCCTCTTTCCACACAGGACAGTCCTCAGGTGACAGTGCCGGCCGGTGCCACGTTCTCGTCGGGTTGCCGCGGGACCGGGTACGCGCTGCGTGCACCGACCAGGTCCACACCCCGGACGGCGCGCCGGGTCAGCAGGTAACCCCACACCATCAGCGCCACACCGACCAGGCCGCCGCCGATCGGGACGTAGGTGCCGAACAGGATCAGCAGGGACCGGCCGTCACCCGCGGCCTTGACCACGGTGGCCAGCGTCTGCGGGCTGTACTCCAGGGTCGCGTCGAAGATGGTGACCGGGGGCCCCGCGTCGGTGCGGAGCGTCCGGTGCTGCGCTTCGCGGTAGTTCACAATGGACCCGGTGGTCGGTTCGATCCACAGTGTCCGGTTGACCGAGTACCACATGGAGCCGGTGGTGGCCTTGGGGGCCAGGTTGCTCATCAGGAAGCTGATGGTGCCGCTGTCCGTGGTCAGCGCCTGGTCCGGGATCACCTGGTTGAACCGGTACGTGGTCAACCCGCGGATCGTCTCCGTGCCCTGGTACACCATCGGCAGCGGGGTACGCAGCGTCAGGTCGAAGTACGAGTAGGTCTTCTTCTGTGTGTTGAACGGGAAGGCGAACAGCTGCCCGGAGTAGGTCACGTTTCCGGCGTCGCAGTTCTGGCCGATCTGGTCCGCGTAGCACTCGCCGGACCAGTTGACCGCGCTGCCCTGTACCCGGTCCATCGCGACCTTTCCGGTGGAGGCGCTGATGACCTCGCCGGTGTCGGCCCGGCTCGTCTGCTGGAACACGTTCCAGACAACGGCCTTGTTGCGGAGCGCGCCGCCGATGTCGGCCGCCGCACCGACGTCCGGCTTGATACCGGTGGTGGACTCCAGGTCGGCGTGTTCGACCACCGCCGTGGTGTTGTTGCCGACCGTCTTGGTCGTGACGAACGAGGCGTTGTGCGCGTCGAGGGTCGTGTCGGGTGGTATGAGATCGAAGGGTATCCGTGCCATCTGCGGGACGATGAGGAATGCCAGGCAGACGGCTCCCGCCAGGAGGAACAGACCGGTACCGAAGAGCGCGGCACCAATCACCCGCTTCTTCATATGTGCTCCACTCTGCGCCGGCCGACGCGGGGTGTTGCGCCGCCGGCGGGCTCGCGAGTATTAGAACATGTTACAGTTTCGAGGTGCCGGAGTCACCTGCTGCCATAGAACGCCGGTGGTTGGCTAACGTCGTACTGCGACTGGTTGGCGTCGCGGCGCGCGACGTCGACCGCGGTCGGGTTGATAACGCCGGTAAGCGCGGTCAGCGTGACCGTGGCAAGCAGCCCGCCGACCAGCCCGCCAACGATCAGGGTCGTGAGGGTCTTCACCTTTCTGCCCTTCTACACCCGGGGTGGAACTCGTTCTCATATGTAACCATGTCGAAACAGCCATGGCGAGAGGGTGAAAACGGCGTAACGGTAACGTGCCGCCCGGATGGTACGGCAGGCCGGTCGATCAGATGGCGTCCCAGGCGATTCCTTCGTACACCTGGTTCACTCGCTTCATGAGTACGGTGTCCACCGGGATGGCGCGGGCGTCCACCCGGCCCACCGGCGCGATGCCCTGCGCGTTGGTGACGAACGCGGCGGTGTAGGAGCGCAGGTCGGCCAGGCGTACCTGGGCGCGCCGGCTGGGCAGGCCGACCGCGTCGAGCCGGGGCTCCAGCAACTGCATGGTGATCCCGGCGAGCGCGGGCGCCTCGGGCCAGACGACCGTGGTGCCGTCGAAGAACGCGATGTTGGTGACGCCGCCCTCGCTGATCACCCCGCCCGAGCCGGTCAACAGCGCGTCGTCGAATCCGTTGCGGGCGGCCCGGTCGATGTAGTAGGTCTGCCCGAAGTCGCCCACGTGCTTGAGGTGGGCCAGGGACCGCTGGTACGGCACGGACTGCAGGCTGCGCGGGCCGGCGGCGATCTCGGCGGGTGGGCGTACGGTCACCAGAACCGGCCGGGTAGCGCCGCCGAACGGGGCCAGGACGGAGACCCGTACCGACGCGTCCACCGGCTCGGGGCCGAGCGCGTGCCGGATGTGGTCGCGTACCAGATCGCCGTCGAGGCTCGTACCGAACATCTCCCGGTTGGCCGCGTCCAGCCGGGTCAGGTGCAGGCCCAGCCCGCGTACCCGGCCCGCCCGCACCTGCATCGCGGTGAAGTGGCCGTAGTGGGACAGGGCGGCGGTGGTCAGCTGTGCGGTGGTCGGCGCGCGGCCGTCGATCTCGACACGTGGCTGGGTCACCGGCCCACCTTAGCGGCGTCTGCGTTCAGCGAACGCGCTGCCCAGGCTGGTTCGTCGTGCGTAGCATCGCGGTGTGACCCGGCCGTTCCACCACCAGCCTGATCCCGGCGGCCTGCCCGGGCCGGCAACGGGTGGGGAGGCGATGCCGTCGTGGCTGGAGGAGCGGCTGTTCGACCGGCGGATCGTGATGCTGCGCGGGCCGCTCACCAGCGCGGTGGCCAGCCAGGTGGCGGCCGCACTGCTCACCCTCGACGCGCTCGGCACCGACCCGGTCGAACTGCACCTGACGGCCATGGACGGGGAGCTGTCTGCGGCATTCGCCGTGGTCGATGCGGTGGACGCCATGCGCGCGCCGCTGCACGCTGTCATCCCGTCACAGGTGGGCGGTGCCGCGGTGGCGGTACTCGCGGCGGCCGGGCGGCGGGTCGCGCACCGGCACGCCCGGGTACGGCTGTCCGAGCCGACGGCCAACACCGCCGCCGGTACCGCGGACCAGGTCGCCGCGGCCGCCGGCGAATACCTCCGGGAGTTGGACGAGTTGGTGGTACGCCTGGCCGAGGTCACCGGGCAGCCGCGCAGCCGGATCGAGGACGATCTGGCCGCCGGCCGGCTGCTGACGGCCGAGCAGGCGGTCGAGTACGGGCTGGTCGACGAGATCCTCGGGCCGGCGCGCCCTTCGCGTTAGGTCGCCCTTGCGCTACTGTTCGTCCAAACGAGCAGCATAAGGGGGGTCATGTCGAGCCTGTGGTCACTGGGCGACCAGGTACGCGCGCTGGCGGCCGGTGAGGTCACGTCGAGGGCCCTGGTGAGCCGGGCGCTGACCGGAATCGAGGCGACGCAGGGCTCGCTCAACGCGTTCCGCCGGGTACGCACCGAAGCGGCGCTGGCCGAGGCGGAGGAGGCGGACCGCCGGTTGGCGGCGGGGGAGCGGGCGCCGCTGCTCGGCGTACCGGTGGCCATCAAGGACGACACGGATCTGGCCGGCGAGCCGACCGCGTTCGGCTGCGTGGGCGAGTTCCCGCCGAAGGCGCACGACTGCGAGGCGGTACGCCGGCTGCGCGTCGCGGGCGCGGTCATCGTGGGCAAGACGAACACGTGCGAGCTGGGCCAGTGGCCGTACACCGAGGGGCCGGCCTTCGGGCGTACCCGCAATCCCTGGAGCCTGGACCACACGCCCGGCGGCTCCTCCGGTGGCGCCGCCGCGGCGGTGGCGGCGGGTCTGGTACCGGCGGCACTCGGCTCGGACGGCGCCGGCTCGGTACGCATCCCGGCGGCGTGGACGCACCTGGTCGGCATCAAGCCGCAGCGCGGCCGCATCTCCAACTGGCCCGACCCCGAGTCGTTCCACGGTCTCACCGGGTACGGCCCGCTCGCCCGCACCGTCGCCGACGCCGCCCTGCTGCTCGACGCGGCCAGCGGCGACCACGAGGGCGACCGGCACCAGCCGCCACCGGTATCCGTGCTCCCGGCGGCGACCCGCGACCCGGGCCGGCTGCGCATCGCGCTGTCCTTCCGCAGCGCCATCACCTTCACCCCGCGCCCGCTGCACCCGCAGGTACGCGACGCGGTGCTGGACGTGGCGAAGACGCTGGCCCGGCTCGGCCACGAGGTGAGCGAGGCGGATCCTCGGTACGGGCTGATCGGGCTGGGCTTCGTACCCCGCGGCGAGGCCGGTATCCGCGACTGGTGCGAGCGGGTACCGGACAAGTCCACACTGGACCCCCGGACCCTGCGTACCGCCCGGCACGGCTGGTGGCTGGGCGGCCCGGTACTGCGCCTCGCCCGTGCCGCCGAAGGCCCGCTGCAGCGCCAGGTGGGCAGCGTGTTCCGCCGGTACGACGTGGTGCTCACCCCGACCACGGCCAGCCCGCCGCCGGCGATCGGTGCGATGGCCGGGCTGAACGGCTGGCAGACCGAGCGCGCGATGATCGCCGCCTGCCCGTACGCGTGGCCGTGGAACGTGCTCGGCTGGCCCGGGATGAGCGTACCGGCCGGGTTCACGCCCGAGGGACTGCCGCTGGGCGCGCAGCTGCTCGGCCCGGCGGGCAGCGAACCGCTGCTGGTGTCGCTGGCCGCACAGCTGGAGGACGACCAGCACTGGTCCGACCGCTGGCCGGAGCAGCGCCCCTGATCCGGTAGTCAGTCCACTGTGGAGGCTGTGAGGGCGGCGACGCGCCCGTCGCGTACCACCACTTCCCGGTCGGCGTAGGCCGCGACGCGCGCCTCGTGGGTGACCACCAGCACGGTCGCGCCCTGGTCCCGGGCCGAGTCGACGAGCAGCTCCATGACCTTCTCGCCGGACAGCGAGTCCAGCGATCCGGTCGGCTCGTCCGCGAAGATGACGCGCGGCCGGGTCACCAGCGCCCGCGCGACGGCGACCCGCTGGGACTGCCCGCCGGACAGCTCGCCGGGGCGGCGGCGGTCCAGGCCGCTGAGGTCCAGCCGCTCCAGCAGCGCGGCGGCCGCCTG
>DATEJJ010001061.1:0-12440 GCA_035278125.1 Rugosimonospora sp. | reverse complement strand
CGCCCGCCGGCGCGTGGTACGGCCGGGACGGTTGCCAGGCGGGCCGGGAGTGCCGCACCTCCCGCGCCGCGTCCCGCAGCTCCCGCTTGATGTCCCGCACCGACCCGCGTACCTGCTGCTCGATCTCGCCGGCCAGCGTGGTCAGGTCGGCCACCGAGGCGTGGATCTCGCTCTCCAGGTCGGCCAGCTCCTGGGCTCGCTGGGTCAGCTCGGCCCGGCCGGCATCGGTGATCTCGTACACCTTGCGCCCACCGGCCGCAGTGTGCGTGACCAGGCCCTCCGCCTCCATCCGCTGCAACCGCGGGTAGATCGTGCCGGCCGAGGGCGCGTACAGGCCGAGGAACCGGTTCTCCAGCAACCGGATCAGCTCGTACCCGTGCTTGGGGCCCTCGGCGAGCAGCTTGAGCAGGTACAGCCGCAGCCGCCCGTGGCTGAAGACGGCCGTCATCGCGGGGACCGCCCGTCCTCGCCGAAGTCGTCGTCGACCGGCCGGCGCAGCAGCGAGATGTTGCCGCTGACCGCCTTCACGTCCAGCCGGCCGGTACCCGCGCCGAGGACCCCGCGCAGCGCGGAGGTGCCCCACTCCCCCTCCGCCCGCAGCGAGGGGAACGCGGTGGTGACCCGGCCGCTGCTGGCGACGAGCTGGACGGTGAGGTCGCTGTCCTCGCGTACCCGGATGGTGATCTCCCCGGACGTGGTCTCCAGGAAGATCTCGCTGTGCTCCGGCGGGTTGTCCAGGTCGGCGGTGAGCGCGCCGGAGATGGTTTTCGCGCGTACCCGCTCGGTGGCCGAGTCGGCCAGCGTGATCTCGCCGGAGACCGTCTCCAGGGTGATGTCGCCGGCGCAGCCCAGCGCCTCGATCGGCCCGGAGACGACCTTCGCGTGGATCCGTCCGGCGTTGCCGAGCAGGGTGATCCGGCCGCTGACGCAGTCCACCGTGAGGTCGGCGTGCACGTTGGAGGCGATCACCGAGCCGGCGCTGGTACGCAGCGTCGCCGCCGTCTCGTACGGCACCGCGATGGAGATGTCGGACTGCTGCCGGCGGCCCCCGTTCAACCACCACCACAGCGGCTGCAGTACGCCGGGCCAGGTCTTCGGTACCGGGTGGCTGATGGACAGCAGGTCGCCGACGAGTGCCACGGACAGCGGTACCTCCCCGGTCCGGCTCACCTCCAGCCGGGCCGGTCCGTCGGTACCCACCACGCTCAGCCGCCCGGCGACCAGCGAGACGTGCAGGCGGCGTACCTCCTCGTGCTCGAACGCGAGCTGCTGCGGCTGGGTCACGGTCCACGACGTCACCGGGGGTACCTCCTCTGCCATCGACTCAGCCGCGTGTACGGGAGTCGAGCCTACGTGGGAAGCCATGTCGCGTTACCTCGTGTCCCGCCGCGGCGAAACCCGACGTTGCGATCCTATCGCGATGTATCTTAAGCTACACGCGATACATCGCGATAGGCGATCCGGCTCACGACCGGGCCGCGGACGTACTCCCACGGGTGTAGCCCGGTCACATCCGGCGTGGGACGACACCGCGGCACCGGAACACGAGGCTGGAAGCCATCAAGGAGAAGCGTGCTGAGGAGGACCCGATGGAACCCGGACCGAGCCTGCTGGCGGGCCGCGCGACGAAGTGGCTGGCCCTGGTGCTCTGGCTGGTACTGGCGGCGGTGCTCGCGCCGCTGGCGTCCAAGCTGACCGACGCCGAGAAGAACGACGCCACCGCGTGGATGCCGCGCAGCGCCGAGGCGACCCAGGCACTGCTGCGGGCGCAGCGCGAGTTCCCGGGCTCCGACCGGCTGCTCGCGGTGGTGGCGTACGCCCGCGACAACCCGGACACGGTCACCGCGGCCGACCGGGCCAAGGTGGACGCGGACCGCACGGCGTTCATCCGGTACGCCGAGGGTGGCCAGGTGCCGCCGCCGGTGGAGAGCGGCGACCAGCAGGCGCTGCTGCTCTCCTTCCCGCTGGCCGGTGACTCGAAGGCGCAGAACGCCGCCATCAAGAGCATCAAGGACACGATCGCGGCGAACCGGCCGGCCGGGCTGCAGGCCGCGCTCACCGGCCCGGCGGGGCAGGTCGCGGACATCACCGACGCGTTCAGCGGGCTGGATACGACGCTGGTACTGGTGACCGCGGCGGTGGTGGCGGTACTGCTGCTGATCACGTACCGCAGCCCGGTGCTCTGGCTGGTGCCGCTGGTCTCCGTCGGTATCGCCAGCCAGCTCTCCAGCGCCGTGGTGTACCTGCTGGCCAAGCACGCGGGGCTGACCGTCAACGGGCAGAGTCAGGGGGTGATGACCGTACTGGTCTTCGGCGCCGGTACCGACTACGCCCTGCTGCTCATCGCCCGGTACCGCGAGGAGCTGCGCCGGCACGCGGACCGGCACGTGGCCATGGGGGTGGCGCTGCGCCGGTCGTTCCCGGCCGTGGTGGCCTCCGCCGCGACCGTGGCGATCAGCCTGCTCTGCCTGCTGGCCGCGCAGATGAACAACATCCGCGGGCTGGGGCCGGTGGCCGCGATCGGGGTGGCGTCCGCCTTCGCCGCGATGAGCACGCTGCTGCCCGCGCTCCTGGTGATCTTCGGACGGTGGCTGTTCTGGCCGTTCGTGCCGCGGTACAGCCCGGCGGCGGCCAGCCACGACGTGGTCGCTCAGCACGGGCTGTGGGGCCGGGTGGCCGGGCTGGTCAGCCGCCGGCCGCGGGTGATCTGGCTGGGTACCGCGGTGGTCCTGGGCGCGCTCGCGCTCGGCATGCTGAACATCCAGACCGGCCTGACCAACGCCGACCAGTACACCAAGCAGGTCGGCTCGGTCGTCGGCCAGCAGCTGATCAACCAGCACTACCCGCGCGGATCGGCCGCACCCGCGGACATCATCACCACGGCGGCCACGGCCAACCAGGTGGGCGGCGTGGCGCACATGGCCGGGGTGAACCAGGTGCTCCCGGCGGTCACCTCGACCGACGGGCGCTGGGCGCACATCCAGGTGGTCCTCGCCGACCCGCCGGACAGCACCGCCGCGCAGGCGACCCTGCTCCGGCTGCGTACCGCCGTGCACGCCGTAC
Organism: Rugosimonospora sp.; assembly: GCA_035278125.1. GTDB lineage: Bacteria > Actinomycetota > Actinomycetes > Mycobacteriales > Micromonosporaceae > DATEJJ01. Next base: position 9,377 of record DATEJJ010001061.1, on the reverse strand, counting down.
CCGGGTCGGACGCGGTGGTCGGCGGGCAGACGGCGAGCCAGGTGGACATCGCCCGGACCAACAGCCACGACGTGCGTACGGTCATCCCGCTGATCCTGGCCGTGGTCTTCGTGGTGCTGGTACTGCTGCTGCGGGCGCTCGTCGCACCGCTGCTGCTGGTGGCGAGCGTGGTGCTGTCCTTCGCGGCGGCGCTCGGCGCGGCGACGCTGATCTTCCACGCGATCGGGTACCCGCACATCGACCAGGGCTTCCCGCTGCTCGCGTACCTGTTCCTGGTGGCGCTCGGGGTGGACTACACGATCTTCCTGATGACCCGGGCGCGGGAGGAGGCGGCCAAAGTGGGCCACCGGCTCGGGGTCTCCCGGGCGCTGGCGGTGACCGGTGGCGTGATCACCAGCGCCGGGTTCGTGCTGGCCGCCACGTTCTGCGTACTGGCGGTGCTGCCGCTGGTCACCATGCTGCAGATGGGCATCGTGGTGGCGCTCGGGGTACTGCTCGACACGCTGGTGGTACGCACCCTGCTGGTACCGGCGCTGGTCATGGAGGTGGGGCGGCGGTCCTGGTGGCCCGGGCGGCTGGCCCGCGCCCTGCCGCCGGGTGAGGTACCCGAGGTGCTGCGTCCGGAATCGGGGGCGGTGCGGGAGTCGGCCGGGGCACGCTGACTTCCCACTGGTTAAGGTGGCCGGCAGGAGCACGCCGGCCACCTGCCGGTTTCCCGGGAGGTGTCGCGTGGCGGGGTATTCGGGCACGCCGCTGGCGCGCAAGCTGGGCATCGGCGCCGGCAGCACGGTACTGCTGGACGGGGCGCCGTCGGGCTTCACCGTCGAGGGGCTGCCCGACGGCGTGTCGCCGGCCCGGCGCGCCGGCTCCGGCCCGTACGACGTCATCCTGCTCTTCTGCCCGGACCGCGCCCGGCTGGAACGGCGCTGGCCCGTGCTGCACCGGCTGACCACGATGGCCGGGGCGCTCTGGGTGGCCTGGCCGAAGAAATCCTCCGGGCGCGAGACCGACCTGGACGAGCACGTGGTTCGCGCGTACGCGCTGGCCAACGGCCGGGTGGACGTGAAGGTCTGCGCGGTCGACGACACCTGGTCCGCCTTCAAGCACGTGATCCGCAAGGTAGACCGGACCTGACCCGCCGGCGGCCGAGCGGAGCGGGCACCGGAAACAACTTAAGGTTTGCTGAGAGGCGACCGCTGGAAACGGACAGCTTCGAAGGTAGGACATCTGGCAGAGTGGGCCACGGCTGACATCCGTCAGTGTGTGGAGTCCTCGGCGACAGGTAGGCCGCCGACGGGAGGAGACTCATGTCCGACGGGCAGATCGTCGTCGACGGCCTGACCAAGGTGTACAAGACCGTCAGGGCGGTGGACCGGCTGTCGTTCGCCGTCGAGCCGGGCCGGGTGACCGGCTTCCTCGGCCCCAACGGAGCCGGTAAGACCACGACATTACGCATGCTCCTGAATTTGGTCCGGCCCACGGCCGGTACCGCCACCATCGGCGGCCAGCGCTACGCCGACCTGCACGAACCGCTGCGACACGTGGGCGCGGTGCTCGAAGCGAGCAGCGCGCACAAGGGCCGCACCGGGCGCAACACGCTGCGCGTCACCTGTGCCGCCGCCGGGCTGCCGGACAGCCGGGCGGACGAGGTGCTGGAGCTGGTCGGGCTGACCCCGGCCGCGAAGCGCAAGTTCAAGGGGTACTCGCTGGGCATGCGGCAGCGGCTGGGCATCGCGCAGGCGCTGCTCGCCGACCCGCACGTGCTGATCCTGGACGAGCCGGCCAACGGCCTCGACCCGGAGGGCATCCGCTGGATGCGGCACCTGCTCAAGGGCCTGGCCGACCAGGGGCGCACGATCCTGGTCTCCAGCCACCTGCTGTCCGAGATGGAGCTGCTCGCCGACGACCTGGTCATCATCGCGGCCGGGCAACTGGTCCGGCAGGGCTCAGTGGCCGGCATCGTCAACTCGATGTCGCACCGCGCCCAGGTCCGGGTACGCACGCCGAATCCGGACAAGCTGACCAGCGCGGTACAGGAGAAGGGCGGCACGGTGGGTCCCGGCGAGGACGGGACGCTGAGCGTGGCCGGGCTGGACGCGGCCCAGGTGGGCGCCACGGCGTTCGCGGCCGGGGTGGAGCTGCACGAGCTGACCGCCGAGCGGCCCGACCTGGAAGGCGTGTTCCTGGAGCTCACCCAAGACAAGGCAGGCATCCGATGACGACGCTCACCGCCGACCGGCCGGTCGGGCACACCCGTGGACCGGCCGCCACGCACCTGATCCGCAGCGAGTACCTGAAGATCCGTACCACCAACACCTGGTGGATCTTCGGCCTCGGCACGGTCGCGGCCACGGCGCTGGCGCTGCTGGTGAACATGCTCCAGGCGCACTACTACCTGAAGGGCACGCCGCCGTCGGACCCGCAGGACCAGGCGACGTACCTGCTGCAGCACAACCCGGTGACGCAGGCGGCGAACATCTTCACCTCGGGCCAGTTCTTCGGCGGCATGTTCGTGATGGTGCTGGCCATCCTGATGATCACGAATGAGTACTACCACCAGACCGCCACCTCGACGTTCCTGACCACCCCGCACCGCACCGCGGTGGTGCTGGCCAAGTTCGTCGCCGCGATGGTGGCCTCGGTCTTCTTCTGGTTGATCACCACGGTGCTCGACCTGATCGCCGGGACCATCTACTTCAACGCGGAGGGCATCGCCAGCCACCTGGGCGACTGGGCGGTGATCCGGGCCATCCTGATCAACCTGCTCGTGTTCGCGCTCTGGGCGGTCTTCGGCGTCGGCATCGGCGTGCTGATCCGCAGCCAGATCGGGGCCACGGTCACCGCGACCCTGCTCTATGTCGTGGGTACCCAGGTCGCCGGCATCATCACCTTCCTCATCCACCAGTTCTGGATCAAGAAGGACTGGGTACTGACGATGCAGGTGCTGGTACCGGCCCGGGCGGCGGAGATCGCTGTCTCGCCGACCAAGCTGTTCCCGCAGAGCCCGCCGGAGTGGGTGGGCGCGGCGGTGCTCGTCGGGTACGGCATCGTGCTGGGCCTGATCGGCACCTCGATGATGCGGAACCGCGACATCTCCTGACGGCCCCGGCACAAGGTGTTTCTCAGGCGGGTCACCCACGGGTGGCCCGCCTGAAACCCTATGTGAGGGGCGACACCGGACATGGGCGCCTGACTTGACAGATGCTTGAGCGCGTAGCCTTTGGGCACGCACGTCGAAGGCTTGACGAAACGAGAGAGCGGCAGTGTCGACTCAGCAGACTTCCCAGGACGGCCGGCTGGCTGATTTCGGGCCCAACGAGTGGATCGTCGAAGACATGTACCAGCGGTACCTGGCCGACCCGGGCAGTGTGGATCCGGCCTGGCACGACTTCTTCGCCGACTACAAGCCCGTACTGGAGTCGACCGCTCCCGGACCGACCCCCGCTCCCGCCGCTCCGGCTCCGGCTGCCGCGCCCACGCCTGCCAAGGCCGCACCGGCCAAGCCGGCGGCGAAGGCCGCGGCGCCCGCCAAGGCCGCGCCACGCGATGCCAAGGTGGAGGTACTGCGCGGGGTGGCCGCGCGGATCGTCACCAACATGGAGCAGTCGCTGGCGGTACCCACCGCGACCAGCGTGCGGGCGGTACCGGCGAAGCTCATCGCGGACAACCGCATCGTGATCAACAACCACCTCGCCCGGGGCCGGGGCGGCAAGGTGAGCTTCACTCACCTGATCGGGTACGCGCTGGTCAAGGCGCTCGCCAGGCACCCCGAAATGAACAACTCGTACACCGAGGTGGACGGCAAGCCGGCGGTGGTCGAGCCGGACCACGTGAACCTGGGCATCGCCATCGACATGCAGCGCCCGGACGGCACCCGCACGCTGGTGGTACCCAGCATCAAGGCGTGCGAGGACATGGACTTCCGGCAGTTCTGGCAGGCGTACGAGGACGTGATCCGCCGGGCCCGGCGCAACGAGCTGACCATGGACGACTACGCGGGCACCACGATCTCGCTGACCAACCCGGGCGGTATCGGCACCGTCCACTCCATGCCCCGGCTGATGTCCGGGCAGGGCACCATCGTCGGGGTCGGCGCGATGGAGTACCCGGCCGAGTACTCCGGCATGTCCGACGACGCGCTCGCCAACGCAGCGGTCAGCAAGATCATCACCCTGACCAGCACGTACGACCACCGGATCATCCAGGGCGCGCAGTCAGGCGAGTTCCTCAAGGCCATGCACGAGCTGCTGCTCGGCGAGCACGGCTACTACGACGACATCTTCACCTCGCTGCGGCTGCCGTACGAGCCGGTGCGCTGGGTACGCGACGTGGCGCACACCTCCGAAGGCGAGGTGGACAAGACCGCCCGGATCATCGAACTGATCCACGCGTACCGGGTGCGCGGGCACCTGATGGCCGACACCGATCCGCTCGAGTTCCACATCCGCAAGCACCCCGACCTGGACATCCTCCAGCACGACCTGACCCTGTGGGACCTGGACCGCACCTTCCCGGTGGACGGGTTCGCCGGCCGGCAGCGGATGAAGCTGCGCGACGTGCTCGGCGTACTGCGCGACTCGTACTGCCGCCGGGTTGGCGTGGAGTACATGCACATCCAGGACCCGGAGGAGCGCCGCTGGATCCAGGAGCGGGTGGAGAAGAAGTACGAGAAGCCCACCGCCGGAGAGCAGAAGCACATCCTGAACCGGCTCAACGCGGCCGAGGCGTTCGAGACCTTCCTGCAGACCAAGTACGTGGGCCAGCGCCGGTTCTCGCTGGAGGGCGGGGAGAGCCTGATCCCGCTGCTGGACGAGGTGCTCGCCCAGGCGGCCGTCGGCAACCTGGACGAGGTGGTCATCGGCATGGCCCACCGGGGCCGGCTCAACGTGCTCGCCAACATCGTGGGCAAGCCGTACGAGAAGATCTTCTCCGAGTTCGAGGGGCACCTGGACCCGAAGAGCGCGCAGGGCTCGGGCGACGTGAAGTACCACCTCGGCCAGGTGGGCAAGTTCTCCACCCCGGACGGCGAGCACGCGATCCCGGTTTCCGTGGTGGCCAACCCGTCCCACCTGGAGGCGGTGGACCCGGTGCTGGAGGGCATCGTGCGGGCCAAGCAGGACCGCATCGACCTCAAGCTGGAGGGCTACACCGTCCTCGCCGTCGCGGTGCACGGGGACGCGGCCTTCGCCGGTCAGGGCGTGGTGGCCGAGACACTCAACCTGTCGCAGCTGCGCGGGTACCGGACCGGCGGCACCGTGCACGTGGTGGTGAACAACCAGGTGGGCTTCACCACGGCGCCCGAGTACTCCCGCTCCTCGCTGTACTCCACCGACGTGGCCCGCATGATCCAGGCCCCCATCTTCCACGTCAACGGCGACGACCCGGAGGCCGTGGTCCGGGTGGCCCGGCTGGCCTACGAGTACCGGCAGGCGTTCAACAAGGACGTCGTCATCGACATGCTCTGCTACCGGCGGCGCGGGCACAACGAGGGCGACGACCCGTCGATGACCAACCCGTTGATGTACAAGATCATCGACAATAAGCGCTCGGTCCGCAAGCTCTACACCGAGGAGCTGATCGGCCGCGGCGACATCAACCTGGACGAGGCGGAGGAGTCGCTGCGCGACTTCCAGCAGCAGCTGGAGACGGTGTTCAAGGCGACCCGCGACGCATCCTCCACCGGCCGGCCCAGCCGCAAGCGCGAGGCGGTACCGGAGCCCGAGGTGTCGACCGCGATCACGGCGGACCTGGTGAAGCGGATCGGCGAGGCGCACGTGACGCTGCCGTCCGGCTTCACCCCGCACCGCCGGGTCATGCAGCTGCTGGAGCGGCGGGCCAAGATGGCCGTCGAGGGCGGCATCGACTGGGGCTTCGGCGAGATCGTCGCGCTCGGCTCCCTGCTCGCCCAGGGCATCACCGTGCGGCTGGCCGGGCAGGACTCGCGCCGGGGCACGTTCGTGCAGCGGCACGCGTCGGTGGTGGACGCCGAGACCGGTAGCGACTACCTGCCGCTGTTCGGGGTCAAGCACGACGACGCGCGCTTCTTCGTGCACGACTCGACCCTGTCCGAGTACGCCGCCATGGGCTTCGAGTACGGGTACTCGGTGGAGAACCTGGACGCACTGGTCTGCTGGGAGGCGCAGTTCGGCGACTTCGCCAACGGCGCGCAGTCCGTGGTGGACGAGTTCATCTCCTCCGGCGAGGTCAAGTGGGGCCAGCGCAACGCGCTGACGCTGCTGCTGCCGCACGGGCACGAGGGCCAGGGGCCGGACCACACATCCGGCCGCATCGAGCGGTACCTGCAGCTGTGCGCCGAGGACAACATGCGGGTCGCGGTACCGACCACCCCGGCCAACTACTTCCACCTGCTACGCCGCCAGGCCCTCTCGGCGAAGAAGAAGCCGCTGGTGGTGTTCACGCCCAAGTCCCTGCTGCGCCACCGGCTGGCGGTGTCGGCGGTGGCCGACTTCACCACCGGTACGTTCCAGACGGTCATCCCGGACGCGGTGGAGCCGGCCCACGTCAAGCGGGTGCTGCTGTGCTCCGGCAAGGTCTACTACGACCTGCTGGAGGCGCGTGGCGAACGGGGCATCACCGACACCGCGCTGGTACGGGTGGAGCAGCTGTACCCGCAGCCGGTCGAGGAGATCCGCGCGGTGCTGCGCGCGTACCCGAACGCGGTGGACTTCGCGTGGGTACAGGAGGAGCCGGCCAACCAGGGCGCCTGGACGTTCATCGCGCTGAACCTGCTGGAGCACCTGGACGGGGTGGCACTGCGGCGCATCTCCCGACCGGCCGCAGCCGCGCCCGCGGTCGGCTCGGCCAAGCTGCACGAGGTGGAGCTGCAGGCGCTGCTCGAAGCCTCGCTGCCGAGGCCGTAGCCGTGTACTTCACCGATCGCGGCATCGAGGAGCTGGCCGAGCGGCGCGGCGAGGAGAGCGTGACCCTGGACTGGCTGGCCGAGCGGCTGCGCGACTTCGTGGACCTCAACCCGGAGTTCGAGGTACCCGTCGAGCGGCTGGCCACCTGGCTGGCCCGCCTGGACGACGAGGACGAGGAGTAGCCCGGCCGGCTACATCACGACAATGGCCAGCACCAGCCCGGCCAGCAGGACGACCGCGATGATGCCGTACACGAGCAGCCGGGAGTTGGTACCGGACTTCTCCGGTGGTGCCTCGGTGCGCTGCACGAACGCCCGGAACTGCTCGGTGTTGCCGCTTGGGTCCACGTACTCCTCAGCCATGCTGAACAAGGTAGCGCGTGGGCACCACGCTCCGCCCGCGAGGATCGGCCTACTGGGTGGCCTACTAGCTGGCCATGTGCGGGTACGTGTGGTCGGTTGGCGGCACGAATGTCTCTTTGATCACCCGCGGTGACAGCCAGCGCACCAGGTTGTGCCAGGATCCCGCCTTGTCGTTGGTACCCGACGCGCGTGCCCCGCCGAACGGCTGCTGGCCGACCACGGCACCGGTGGGCTTGTCGTTGATGTAGAAGTTGCCCGCGGCGAAGCGCAGCGCCCCGGACGCCCACTCGATCGCGCGCCGGTCGGTGGCGAAGATCGAACCCGTCAGCGCGTACGGCGCGGCCGACTCCGCCTGGCGTACCGTCTCCTCGAACCGCGCGTCCTCGAAGACGTGTACCCCGAGGATCGGCCCGAAGTACTCGGTGGTGAACACCTCGTGCCCCGGGTCGGTGCACTCCACCACGGTCGGGCGCACGAACCAGCCGACCGAGTCGTCCGCGGTACCGCCGGCCACCACGGTGCAGGACTCACTGTTCTTGATCCGGTCCAGCGCGCCGGCCAGCTTGGTGAACGAACGCCGGTCGATGACGGCGCCGCCGAAGTTGGTGAAGTCGGTGACGTCGCCGTACGCCAGCGACTCGGCGGTGGCGGCGAGCCGGTCGCGCAGCCCGCCCTCCCACAGCGACCGGGGCAGGTACGCCCGCGACGCCGCCGAGCACTTCTGCCCCTGGTACTCGAAGGCGCCCCGGATCAGCGCGGTGTGCAGCGCGTCCACGTCGGCCGAGGGGTGCGCGACCACGAAGTCCTTGCCGCCGGTCTCCCCCACCAGCCGCGGGTACCCGCGGTACCGGCCGATGTTGGCGCCGACGGTCCGCCAGAGCAGCTGGAACGTCGCGGTGGAGCCGGTGAAGTGGATGCCGGCCAGGTCCGGGTCGGCGAGGGCCACCTCGGACACCGCGATGCCGTCGCCGGTGACCAGGTTGATGACGCCCGGCGGCAGCCCGGCCGCGTCCAGCAGCCGCATGGTGTGATGCGCGGCCAGCTGCTGGGTCGGCGACGGCTTCCACAGCACGGTGTTGCCGAGCAGCGCCACCGAGGTCGGCAGGTTACCGGCGATCGCGGTGAAGTTGAACGGTGTGATGGCGTAGACGAAGCCCTCCAGCGGCCGGTGGTCGAACCTGTTCCACACGCCCGGCGAGGACTGCGGCTGCGCGCCGAGGAGCTTCTGTCCGAAGTGGACATTGAAGCGCAGGAAATCGATCAGCTCGCAGGCCGCGTCGATCTCCGCCTGGTACACCGTCTTGGATTGGCCCAGCATGGTCGCGGCGTTGAGGGTGTCCCGCCAGGGCCCGGCCAGCAGGTCTGCCGCGCGAAGAAAGATGGCAGCTCGGTCGCTAAAGGACAATTCACGCCACATCGGGGCAGCGTTCTTCGCGGCCGTCACCGCGTCGGCGGCGTCCCCGTTGGTTGCGTTGTGGGTGATGCCGAGCACATGCGCGTGCCTGTGCGGTTGCACGACGTCGATGGCGTCGCCCCCGGCCATCCGCTGCCGCCCGGCCACGGTCATGGTGAGCTCGGCGCGGTCCGCGGCCAGCTCGCTCAGGCGGCGCTGCAGGCTGGCCCGTTCCGGGCTGCCGGGCAGGTAGCTCCGCACCGGTTCGTTGTGCGGCTCCGGTACGGTGAAAGCGGCATCCATCAGGTACTCCTCAGCAATCTCGACGCCGTTGACGAGGCTGTCTCCCATCCTCCCACGGTCTGGGACACCCGCCGGCGTGGACGGCGACTAGGCTGGGACGTCGGCATCAGCAAGGGGGACACCAGATGACCGAGCGCGCGACCGCGGTACCAACTGCCGACGTTCCGCCCCGGCCCCGGGAAGCCGACGAGGAGGCACCGGCGGCGGCCGGGCCGCAGAGCGCGCAGTCCGAGCCGGCGCGGTACACCGGGATCGACAGCGGCGTCAGCTTCCTGCTGGTACTCGGGCTGGCCTGGCTGGCGACGCGGCTCTGGTCGGCGTACGCGAACATCCACGACGCCAGCGACGGCCTGAGCCGGCTGATCGTCGCCGCGTACCAGTTGCCCGACGTGATCGCGGCGAGCACGATGGCCGGCGCCGCCGCCGGCGTGGCCGCGG
>DATEJJ010001060.1:0-13250 GCA_035278125.1 Rugosimonospora sp. | reverse complement strand
CGCACCCGCGTCCGACGCGGCGCCCGACGCACCGGCCGACAACGCCGTCGCGTCCGAACGCCGGGCCGCCCTGCTGCGTGCCTTGCGCGCGCTCGATGTCCGGGACCGTGAGGTGCTGGTGTGCCGGTACCTGCTTGATCTGTCCGAAGTGGAGACTGCGCAGACCCTCGGTTGGCGGCTGGGTACCGTGAAGTCCCGCGCCGCACGCGCCCTCGCCAAGCTACGCAACCGGCTGGAGCCCGGACTCGCCAGCGAGGTGCCCCATGGCTGACCGGCACGACCAGGAACTCATCGAGGAACTGCGGGAGTTGGGCCGCTGGCTCCAGCCGCCGACCCCCGACCTCACCGCGGCCGTGCGCTCCCGGCTGTCCGCGCGGCGCGCGACCGGGCGCCTGTTCGCCGCCGTTCCCCGGCGCCGGTGGGCGACCGCGACCGCCGTCGTGCTCGCCCTCGCGATCGCGTTGGTACCGCAGGGGCGCGCGGCCGTCGCGCACGCGGTCAACGACCTGCTCCGCTTCGCCGGTATCGAGATCCGGTACGGACAGCCGGCCCCGCTCACCTCGCCCAGCCCGCTGCCCGCGATCCGCTCCGCACAACTGGACGACGCCCGCCGCCGCGCCCACTTCCCGGTGCGGGTACCCACCCTGCTCGGCGTACCGGAGCAGGTGCAGGTCGCCGATCCCGGACCGGACGGCGCCCCGCGCATCGTCTCCCTGCTGTACCGCGGCGGCAGCGTACGGCTCGACGAGTTCGACGGGCAGCTCGACGTGGCGTTCCTGAAGACGAGTACCACCACCGAATCGCGCTGGCTCGACCTGCCCGGTACCACCGGAATGTGGTTTCCCACCCCACACAGCGTCACGTACATCGACCGCCAAGGCGTGCCGCACCGGGAGACCGCGCGCCTCGCCGCGAGCACGCTGATCTGGAGCGACACCGTGGTCACGTACCGGCTTGAGGGAGTGTCCACCTTCGAGGAAGCCAGTAGGATCGCCGCTACTGTCCACTGAGGACCACGCCACCCCCGCGGGGCGGGGTGCGTGGCCGGGGGGCTTGGCCACGCACCCCGAGTCTCTTACCATCGCAGCCCACTGGCGGTACAACAGCAAGGATCTGGGTCGGCTCCGCGGGGGGTGCGGCGCAACACCCATACTTCCCCGGTACCGCAAGCGGAACATCCGCCACCTGGCGCAGTTTGGGTACGCCATCCTGACCTGGCCGGATACCTAAGCCACCGCGCGTGTCGCCGGTACCCGCAAGTCCGTCAGTTGACGGTTATCTCGGTCGCCCGCAGCCGGGATTCTTGGCTACAGCCGGAATCCCGGCACCTGGTGGCGGGGCAGACTGATGGGAGCGGCAAGATGAGCGTCTTGCACTGGGGCGACGATGACATGCACTACAGCGACAACTCGCACCGCTGGATCGCGCCCGAGAACATGGAGCAGACCACCTGGGAGGCCGGCGTACGCGCGCACCTGGCGCAGCACCTGGCCACGATGGGCGGTCCGGTGCGGCACGACGAGCAGCGAGCAATGTGGACCCGCCGGAAGATCGAGGCGCGCGGCGCCGCCCGCGCCACGCGTACCGCGCGCGTATCGCGCCGGGTACTGCGGGTAGCGACCGGCCAGCCGGAAGCCGGGGAACCTTCCGCCGCCTGATTCAGCTCAACACTTTCGACGCTAGCCGGCGTCGGCCTCCGGATACGGCGGGAGGTCGCGCCGGCTAGCTTCGCGTGCGATGTCGATGCGCGAGTGCAGGTTCAGCTTCGCGAGGATGTGCGATACGTGGGTCTGTACGGTCCGCCGGGACAGGAACAGCTGCTGGGCGATCTCGGGGTTGGACAACCCCTTCGCCACCAGTGCCGCCACCTTCAACTCGGTCGGGGTCAGGCTGTTCCAGCCCTGGTGCGAAGCGCGGTGCCGTACCCGTGGCCCGCGCCGGATCCCGTACGCGCGGAACGTGGCCTGGGTACGGGCCAGGTCCCAGCTGGCGCCGAGGGACTCGTACAGCGCGAACGCCTCGCTGAACCGGGTACGCGCGCCGCTGATGTCGTCCCGGTCGGCCATCGCGACACCGGCGGCCTCCAGCGCCTGCGCCCTCGGCAGCAGGCGTCCGGCGGCCTCGTAGCACTCGGCGGCGCGCAGCAGCGGCACCGGATCGTGGTCGAGCAGTCCCCGGCAGTGATACGCCACGGCCTGCCAGTGCGGTACATCGGAGATACTGGTCATCTTCTCCGCCCGCCGCACCAGGTCGGCCGCCAGGGCAGTGTCCTGGATGGACAGAGCCAACCGTACGGCGTCGGCGAGCAGGTCCCCGGACTCCTCCATCTCCTCGGCGGAGTCGGACAGCCCCTCCATCAGTACGGCAAGGGCTTCGGCTGGCGCGCCGGCCTGCTCCCGCTCCAGGCTGCGCGCAAGGATCAGCGGGCCGATCACCCGGTCTCCGAGGCGGCTGGCGTACGGCTCGGCATCGGCGAGGTTGACCTTGCCGTCCGGAGCCCCACGGTGTAGCCGGATGGTCGCGGCGATACCGTGCCCGCCGCACTCCACCGCCGGGTTCTTCGCAACGCCGAGGGACGCGTCCACCTCGGCGAGCGCGTCGTCCCACCGCCCGACGTCGAACAGCAATTCGACCAGGGCGCTCTGTGCCTGCGTCAGGCGGACGACGTTTCCGGCATCCTCGGCAAGGTGCCGAACCTGCTCGGCAACGCCGATCGCAGCCTCGTAGCGGTCCAGATCGCCGAGCGTGACCGCGTGATTGACCTGTAGCAGCAATCGCAGGTCGGCCAGAGCCGGGTCGCCCTCGGACACCGCCAGCGCCTCATCGAAGAGGGGCAGCGATCGGGACGCCTCGCCGTTCATGGCGTGGACGATGGTGAGCGTGCTCAACGCCCAGCCGATGGCCCAGCGGTCGCCCGCGGCCTTCGCCGCGGCCAGCGCCCGACCGGCAACCTCACCGGCCGCCTCGACATGGCCCATGCTCCGGTGCACGCGTGCGGTCAGTACCAGCAGCCGGGCTCGTTCCACGGGCTGCACCTCGGGACCGTGCAGCGCGCGCTCAAGTGCCTCGAGCGACTCGTCGGACCGGCCTTCTACGGCTCGGCACTGGGCGAGCGTCCAGTACAGATCGACCCGGAAGTCCGTTCGCGAGACGTGGGGCAGCGCGGCTACCGCGACGTCCGCGGCCGCGGAGGGATCGCCGTTGCGGTACAACGCGTCCGCGAGCCGGCAGGTGAGCACGTCGTGCGGCGCCACGCCGGCGGGTACGCCGCTCATCGCCCAGCGCAGGAGCGGTATCGCGACCTCGGGCGCGTGGTCGACGAGCTGGTGGCCGGCTTCGGCGACCCAGTGCACGATCCAGTCGTCGACCGGACCGGTGCCGCCGTGCCCGTCACACGCCGGCATCAGTTGCCGAGCCACGCGGTAGGCCGGCGCCCCGTCTCTGGCCAGCGCTCGCGCCGCGTCCCGGTGCCAGGCGGCCCGCACGGCGACGGGCATCGCGTCGTAGAGTGCGGCCCGGATCATCGGGTGCCGGAACGCCAGATCGCTGCCGTGGTCGCGCAGCACGCCGGCGAGTATCGCTTCGTCAAGGATCGGCAGCAGCTCATGCACGGACCGGCCCGAGATCACTGCCAGTTCCGCGACCGAGAAGTCCCGGCCGAGCAGCGCGGCGGCGCGCAGGGCGGCCCGCACCGGGGCCGTCAGGAACTCGAGGCGATCCGCGATGGCCGCCGCCAACGAGCCAGGCGCGCGTGCGGCGATCGGTTCCGCGACGCCGTCTTTGATGGCGAGGCCATGCCCGCGCTGCAGCGCCTCGACCAGTTCGGTCAGGTACAGCGGATTACCTGCCGCGCCTGCGGCGAGGCACAGGAGTTCATCTCCCGGGCGGGCACCGACGAGGCCCGCCACGAGCGCCCCGACCTCGTCCTCGGTCAGACCGTCCACCTGAACCAGGGCACCGGGCTCCACGGCACGCCGCAGGGCAGCAAGATCGGCACGCTTGGGCACCGGCCTGTTGATGCAGACGAGCAGCAGCGGCAACTGGTGTACCGCGCGCGCGAGCCTGCCGAGGGTCACGACCGTCGGCGGATCCGCCCACTGGATGTCGTCAACGACGAGCATGGTCGGCGCCTGCGCGCAAAGCTCATCGACCAGGGCCAGGAGCTGCTCCGCAGCGGCCGCCACCAGGTCTATGCCGTTGCCCGGGGCGGGCTCGGCGTGCAGCGTAGCGGCGATGCTGCGGCGGGTGCCGCCGTCCGCGTCGGAAAGCTGGCCATCGAGTACGTCCAGCAGAGGCAGCAGCGGGAAAGCCTTGCTCAGCTCGTCGCAGGTCGCCCAGTAGATCTGGCAGCCAGCGGCCTCGGCATCGGAAGCCGCCGCACGGACCAGGGAGGACTTGCCGATCCCCGGCTCCCCCTCAACCAGTACGACACGACCGCGGCCGGACGACAGTTCCGCCGCCCAGCCTCGAAGGTTGTCCAGTTGACGCTGCCGGCCGATCGGCGAAGACAGTTCGAGAAGCGCCTCGGCCACGGGATCGAACGTAGCCGCTGTCGGCCGACGCCAGAATCCCTCGTTCATGTTCTGTGCAAAGTCGCTTTTGCAATCTGCAACTTCCAGATCGCGATTGACCAACTGACTCGTGTGGCTTGATTACGCTGAGTGCGGATTGAATGTTACATTCCGGCACTTGCAGATCGGAATTCCTTGATCGAGAGTGCCCTTGTGGCCATAACGGTAGCCGTTGACCTGGGAAAACACGATCAATTATCGATCAAGGAAAAGTTAATCCGCTATTTCGCTGCAAGTTATTGCGCGACGACGCTCAGTAATTATAGTGATAACACCCCACCTTAGGCGCCAAGGTCGGGCTCCTCGGAGGCATCGGCAGCAGGAGCACACCATGACCCTGACACGAAGTATTACCACAATCATTCTGGTACTGATGGCCATGATTGCCCTCGCCATCGGGATCGCGACAGCGAGGGCGGCGGCAGTACACCACAACGGAGTGGTCACGTCGGTTTTTCTAGGCGCCTCCTTGGCGGTACCCAGTATTCACCACGACATGTGATGTTCCTCGCCCAGCGCGCGCTTGGGAAGGGCTCGGCCGGTATTCGTTGGCAGACGAGAACCGGCGGTACGGCCCAACAGATCCATTGAGCGGCGGCAGGGCCGGTTGACGCCCGCTGAAACGTCGACCGGCATCTGCCGCCGCTTGCCGGCGGTTGGGAGAGAGCGTGGGAACCGACCCCGGCATTCGCGATCAAAGTCTGGCCCCACCCACACGCAGCCCAGCCTCCAGCCGGCCCGCGACCCGAGACATCCGCCACCTGGCGTAGATGCGTACGTCGCCGCCCGGCCACCAGCTCCGCCCCGCCCCGCCGCCCTGTCGGCCGACCCGACATGTCCAAGCTTGAGCGCGGATACGAGCAAGAGTCACCAGGATTGACCACAAGCAAACAGTGTGCCAAGGTAACGCACACCTAAATACATCGAAATCCCTGCCCGCCCGGCGGAAGCCTGGCGGAGGGAGGTGCGTCATGACTGGATTCCTGGGGCGGTTGCGGACCCTCGTCGTGCTCTGCGCCACCGCCGCGCTCGCGCTCACCGCTGCCGCGGCACCACCGGCCGCGTGGCCCGCGCCGCCGTCTCCCGGCAAGGTAACGACACACACCATCGGGTACGACCACTACTCGCTCCAATTGGACGGCAAGCGGGTGTACCTGTGGGGCGCGGAGTTCCACTACTGGCGGCTGCCCAGCCCGGACCTGTGGCGCGACGTGCTCCAGAAGCTGAAGGCGGGCGGCTTCAACGCGGTCAGCATCTACTTCGACTGGGCCTACCACTCCCCCGCACCCGGCGTGTACGACTTCACCGGGGTACGCGACGTGGACCGGCTGCTGGACATCGCGGCGCAGGTCGGTATCTATGTGGTGGCGCGGCCGGGGCCCTACATCAACGCGGAGACGGACTCGGGCGGCTTCCCGGCCTGGGTGGACACGCTCAAGGGCCGCTCCCGCAGCAGCGACGCGGACTTCCAGGCGGCCAGCGACGAGTGGCTCGACCACATCGACCCGATCCTGGCCCGGCACCAGTACAGCAACGGGACCGGCACGATCATCCTGTACCAGATCGAGAACGAGTACGGCAGCAACACGGACGCGGCGTACATGGCGCACACCGAGCAACTGGTACGCGGGCACGGCATCACGGTCCCGTTCACGCACAACCACTGCTGCGGCTCGTCGACGTGGGCGACCGGCACCGGCGCGGTGGACATTCCCGGGCAGGACAGCTACCCGCAGGGCTTCAACTGCTCCAGCCCGACGCGGTGGAACGCGGTGAGCACGCTGCCGCGCTTCCGCGACGACTCGCCGGTCTACACGCCGGAGTTCCAGGGCGGGGCGTTCGACCCGTGGGGCGGGCCGGGGTACGACAACTGCCGGGTGCTCACCGGTACGGACTTCGAGAATGTGTTCTACAAGAACAACATCGCCGGCGGCGCGACGATGCAGAGCTTCTACATGACGTACGGCGGCACCTCGTGGGGCTGGCTGCCGGATCCGGCGCAGGTCTACACGTCCTACGACTACGGCGCGGCGATCACGGAGACGCGGCAGCTCACGCCGAAGTACGACGAGGCGAAGCGGATCGGCTACTTCGTGAACTCGGTGGCACCGCTGACGAAGACCGACGCGTTCGCCACCACGCCGCCGGAGCGCGCCGCGGTGCTGGAGCAGGCGCGGATCAACCCGGACGACGGGACGCAGTTCCTCACCCTGCGGCACAAGGACAGTACGGCCACCACGACGGACGCCACCCACATCTCCATCGATCTGGGCGCACGGTCCACCTACACCTGGGACGACCGCGACCCGGCTCTGCGGTACCAGGGCACCTGGAGCCATGTGGGTAGCGAAGTGAACTACACGGGCGGGGACTACCAGCAGACCGAGTCGTTCAGCAACACGGCGGGCGACAGCGTGGCGGTCGACTTCACCGGTACGGCGGTGCGCTGGATCTCCTCGAACGACCAGAACCACGGCATCGCGGACGTGTACCTGGACGGTACGAAGGTGGCCACGGTCGACGGGTACGGCGCCAGCAAGGCCACGCAGCAGGTGTTCTACCAGGCGCACGGGCTGACGGACGGGCCGCACACGCTGCGGATCGCGGTGACGGGCCGGCAGAGCGCGGCGGCCACCGGCCACTTCGTGGTGGTGGACGCGATCGACGTACCGCCGCCGGGATCGAGCTTCTACCCGGTGGTACCGCAGCAGCCGGGTACCGCGATCACGCTCGCCGGGCGGGACGCGAAGGTACTGGTCGCCAACTACGCGATGGACAGCCAGCGGCTGGTGTACTCCACCTCCGAAATCATGACGCACGCGCACATCGGCGCGCAGGATGTCGCGCTGCTGTACGGGCGGGACGGCCAGGCCGGTGAGACGGTGCTGCGGTACCCGGCGCGGCCGGCGGTACAGGTGCTGGCCGGCAGCGTCAGCACGGTGTGGGACGGGTCCCGGGGCGACCTGCGGCTCAACTACGTCCACAGTGGACTAGCACGGGTGCTGGTCACGCCGGCCGGCGGCACGCCGCTGCTCCTGCTGCTCGCCACGGACGAGCAGGCGGCCACGTTCTGGCGGGAGGATACGGCGGCCGGGCCGGTGCTGGTACGCGGGCCGTACCTGACCCGTACCGCGGCGGTCCACGGTGGACTGTTGCAGCTGACCGGGGACACCTCGGCCGCGACGGATGTGGAGATCTTCGCGCCACCGTCGATCCTCCTGGTGACCTGGAACGGCGCGCCGGTGGCCTTGCGGAACCGGGCCGGGCTGCGGGGCCGGCTGGGCGGCCCGAAGCCGGTGACGCTGCCGGCGCTGACCCGGTGGCGCTTCCAGTTCGAGACGCCCGAGGCGGACCCTGCGTTCGACGACTCACAGTGGACGGTCGCGGACCACCTCACCACGAACAACCCGTCCCCGCCGGCCACCCCGCCGGTGCTGTACGCGGACGACTACGGCTTCCACCACGGCGATGTCTGGTACCGGGGGCGGTTCACCGGTACCGCACGGCAGACCGGGGTGCAGCTGTCCGCCGTCACCGGCAACCAGGGCGTCTACTCGGCCTGGCTGAACGGGGTGTACCTGGGCAGCTCGGGGGCCGGCAGCGCGGCGCTGGCGTTCCCGCCGGGCGCGCTGCGGGTGGGGCGGGACAACGTGCTCGCGGTGCTGGTCGAGGACATGGGGCACAACGAGGACTTCAACGCCAACGACACCAACAAGGAGCCGCGCGGGCTCACCTCGGCCACAGTCACCGGCGCGCCGCTGACGGCGCTGACCTGGCGGCTGCAGGGCAACAGCGGCGGCGAGCAGATCGTGGACCCGGTACGCGGGCCGATGAACGTGACCGGCCTGTACGGGCAGCGGGCGGGCTGGTCCCTGCCGGGCTACCCGGACCGCTCCTGGGCGCCGGTGACGCTCCCGCACACCATGGGGACGGCGGGTGTCGGCTGGTACCGCACCACGGTGGACCTGCACCTGCCGCAGGGGCAGGACACCTCCCTCGGCATCCGGATTGCGGACGACCCGGCGCGGCACTACCGGGCGCAGCTCTACGTGAACGGCTGGCTGATCGGGCGGTACATCAACGATGTCGGGCCGCAGCACAGCTTCCCGGTACCGGCCGGGATCCTGCGCTCGGACGGGCGCAACACGATCGCGATCGCGGTCTGGGGTACGGACGCGGGTGGCGGGCTGGGCAGCGTGAGCCTGGAGTCGTACGGCAGCGAGGCGAGCCCGCTGCGGGTGGCCGATGTGGACGGTCCCGGGTACGACCCGCGGGTGTACCCGCCGGCCCGGCCGGCCGCCGCCACCGTGGCACTGTCCACTCCCGACACGGTCACGCCGGGCGCGACGGTCGATGTGTCGGCCACCTTCTCCGGGACGGCCTCGGGGGTCACGCTGGCCGTACCCGATGGTTGGTCGGCAACGCGGACGGGAGCCGCATCGTGGCGCGTGACCGCACCCGCCACGGGCCTGCAACCGGTGTCGTTCCTCAAGGTGACGGCGACCTACCAGGTGCACGGGCGCACCGCGTCCACCTCGGACACCCGGGCGGTACGCGCGCTGCCCAGCCCGCCGGCGCAGGACTCCTGGCTGTCGGACCTGCCGTTCCTCAGCGCCAGCAACGGTTGGGGGCCGGTGGAGCGGGACACCTCCAACGGCGAGAACGCGGCCGGCGACGGGCACACCATCACGCTCAACGGCGTCACCTACCCGAAGGGCCTGGGCGTACACCCGGCCAGCGACGTCGGGTTCTACCTGGGCGGGCGGTGCGGCACGCTGGCCGCGGTGGTGGGTGTCGACGACGAGGTGGGCAGCAGCGGCTCGGTGCGGTTCCACGTCCTGGTGGACGGGGCGGAGGTGTGGTCGAGCGGGGTGCTCACCGGCGCGGACGCGGGCCTGCCGGTGTCCGTGAGTGTCGCGGGTGGACAGCAGCTGGACCTGGTGGTGGACGACGGCGGCGACGGCAACGGTTTGGACCACTCGGACTGGGCGGCGGCGAAGGTGGCGTGTAGCTAGTCGGGCAGGCGGCCCCGCGGCGTCGCCCGGCCGAGCGACGTCGCGGGTGCGGCCAGGGTGCGCGAGATGCCCCGCGCGGCGGCCCGTACCAGCGGTGCCAGCATCCGCGGTTCGGCGCTGTCGGCGTACACGACCAGTGACACCGCCGCGTTGACCGCGCCGGACGGGCCGTGGATGGGCGCGGCGACGGACAGCGCGTCCATCGTCACCTGCCGGTCGCTGACCGCGTACCCGTTGCGCCGCACCGCGGCCAGCGCCTGCCGCAGCCGCTTCGGCTGGGTGATGGTCATGTCGGTGAACCGGTGCAGCGGCGCGCTGAGCGCCTCCTCCTGTACCTCGGCCGGCGCGTACGCGAGCAGCACCAGACCCACGCCGGTCGCGTGCAGCGCGAACCGGCCGCCCACCCGGGTCAGTACGGGCACCGCCTGGCGGCCCGCGATCCGCTCCACGAACACGACTTCGAGGTGTTCGCGCACGGCGAGCTGGACGTTCTGGTGGGTGGTCTCGTAGAGGTCTTCGAGGAAGGGCAGGGCCAGCTCGCGCAGGCCCAGCCCGCGCGGTGCGAGCGAGGCCACCTCCCACAGCCGCAGCCCGATCCGGTACCGCCCGTCCGGGCCGCGCTCCAGGGCACCCCACTCCACCAGCTCGGCCAGGCGGCGGTGCGCGGTGGGCAGCGAGAGGCCGGCGCGGCGGGCCAGCTCGCTCTGCGTCAGCTCGGGCGTGGTGGGTGAGAACGCCTCCAGGAGAGCGAGCACCTTGCTGGTCACCGACCGGCCGGGCACACCGCTGATCCTACAGATCCAACACCAGCCGTTGGGTGCGGGAACGGGACACGCAAATCATCATCACGTCGTTCGCGGCGCGCTCCGCCTCGCTCAGCAACGAGTCCCGGTGGTCCGGTACCCCGTCCCGCACGCCGGTCTCGCAGGTGCCGCAGGTGCCCTCGCGGCAGGAGGACAGCACGGCCAGCCCGGCCTGCTCCAGTACCGACAGGACCGAGCAGCCGGCGGGTACGGCGAGGGTACGGCCGTCGCTGGCGAGCTGTATCTCGAACGCGGTGTCCGGCCCGTCCACCGGGCGTGCGCTGAACCGCTCGACGTGCAGGGCGCCCGGCGGCCAGGCGGCGCAGCGCTGCTCGACGGCGGCGAGCAGCGGCTCCGGCCCGCAGCAGTAGACGGCGGTCCGCGGATCCGGTTCGCCCAGCGCGTCGGCGAGGTCGAGCAGCCCGTACTCGTCCTGCGGCCGGACCACCACCCGGTCGCCGTACCGGCGCAGCTCGTCCAGGAACGCCATGGAGGCGCGGGTACGGCCGCCGTAGGTGAGATGCCAGTCGGCGCCGCGGGACTGCGCCTCGGCCACCATCGGCAGCAGCGGGGTGATCCCGATACCGCCCGCCACGAACCGGTACCGGGGCGCGGGTACCAGCGGGAAGTTGTTGCGCGGCCCGCGTACCCGCACCTTGTCCCCCGGCAGCAGCCGCTCGTGCACGTACGCCGAGCCGCCCCTTCCGGCCGGCTCGTGCAGCACGGCGACCCGCAGCGTACGGCGCTCAGCCGGATCGCCGCACAGCGAGTACTGCCGTACCAGGTCCGGCCCGAGCACCACGTCGAGGTGCGCACCCGGCGCCCAGGCGGGTACCGGCTCGCCGGCGGGGTGGCTCAGGGTCAACCCGACCACCCCGTCCGCGAGCCGCTCGCGGTCCCGCACCAGGAGATCGAGTTCGGCGGTCACGCGGCCTCCACAAGGGACGGTCGGTGGCCGACCGGATGCGCCAGCAGCCACTCCCACAGCTCCACCGGGTCCTCCGCCTCCCGCCGCGCGCCGCAGTGGCACTCGCCGACGAGCACGTCGGTGCCGAGCACCCAGTGGACGCGGTAGACCTCGCGCGAACGCACGGTCACGCGCGAACGCACGGTCATGCCGGCACCCTGGCCGCCTCGGCCTGCGCCATCCGGGCCAGGATGCGCCGGGCGGCCAGCCCGCCGGTGTCGATGTTGATGGACAGCTCCTGGTACCCGTCCGGCTCGCTGGCGAGCACCTGCTCCAGCAGGTTCAGCGCGGCGACGTCCTGGAGCACCACGGTGCGGTTGTTCTCGTGCATGAAGTCGGAGACCGACTGGTCACCGGTGGCGAAGTCCCGGGCCACCGCCCAGAAGTCGTACGTCGTGTTCACTGTGGACGGTGTGATGCCGTACACCACCTCGACGTGGAACGCGTCCGGGTCGGTACCGTCCGGGTTGGGCAGCACGCCGGCGGGCGCGATCCGGCTATGCAGCTTGTACAGGCAGGGCGGCGTGTACTCGATGTCCTGCCAGCGGGTGATGCGCCCCTGGATGCCGGTGGACTTGGCGTAGAACGGCGGGCACTCCGCGTCGGCCATGCGCCGGCTGACGTAGATGACGCCGTTCTCCTCGTCCACCTCCGTGGTGATCGGCGTGGCCGCCACCTCCGGGGTGCCGATGTACCCGCCGTGCAGGTACGTCTCGTGGGACAGGTCGAGCAGGTTGTCCACGAGCAGCGGGTACCGGGCGGCGAGCGGCTCCATGCCGGACACGGTGGTCCACTCCGGATCGGCGAGCCAGGGCGCGCGTGGGATCCGGGCCGGGTCCTCGCGCCCCGCGTCGCCGATCCACACCCAGATGAAGGAGTCCTGCTCCACCACCGGGTAGGCGGCGACCCGGGCGGTGCGCGGGATGCGCTGCTGCCCCGGTACGAACACGCAACCGCCGCCGCTGTCGTAGGTGAAGCCGTGGTACCCGCACACGACCGTGTCGCCGTCCAGCCGGCTCGCGGACAGCGGGTACCGGCGGTGCACGCACCGGTCGGCGAGGGCGACCGGCTGCCCGGCCGCGGTACGGTACAGCACCAGCGGCTCGCCGAGGATGGTGCGGGCGAGCAGTTCCCGCCCCACCTCGTACCCGAAGGCCGCGATGTACCACTGGTTGCGCGCGAACGCTGTCATGCGCCCAGGGTGCGGCGAGGGTCCGGCACCGGACCACCGGCGTTTTCACTCAGTGAAAGATCGAGTTACCACCTGGAGGGTGTCCAGTGTCGGGTCCGCGGCGTACGCGATCCGGGTACCGGCGGCCCGGGCGGCGCGCAGGGACGCCAGCGCCCCGGCGGTGACGACCTCGCCGGGTACCAGCACCGGAACGCCCGGCGGGTACGGCGCCACCACCTCCGCGCACACCCGGCCGACCGCGGCGGCACCGGGTACCGTCTCGTGGTCGGCGAAGAACGCGTCGCGCGGCGTCATGGCGGCGACGGCGGCCGATGTCCACTGTGGAGCGACCGTCAGCGGGCGCGGCGCGCCGCGGTGCCGGCGCACGGCGGCGGACAGCGCGTCCACCAACCGGGCGACAGTGTCCACTGTGTCTGCCAGGGTGACCACCGGCACCAGGGTGTCCCGGTCGGCCATCTCCACCGGGATGTCCGCGCGCAGCAGGTCGCGCTCCACGTCGATGCCGGACGCGCCACCGCCCGCGAGTACCAGCACCAGCTTGGCCGGGTCGAACCGCCCGGCCGGGAAGTCCCCGGGTCCGGGCACCAGCACGCCGGGCAGTTCGCGCAGCCGGCGCCGCGCCTCCTCGACGAGCGCGAGCAGCCGCCCCAGCAGCTCCGGGCCGCGGGCGGCGAGCAGCGCGCGGGCGCCGTCGATGCTGGC
>DATEJJ010001059.1:0-21613 GCA_035278125.1 Rugosimonospora sp. | reverse complement strand
CGTTCTCCGCCTGGCGGCGACGCGAAGCGCGGGCGGGCCGCCGTGGTCATCGGTGGCGATCAGCCGTTCGCCGTATTCGCGGCCGCGGGTCTGGTCGTACCCCTGGTGCGCCGTGTCGCCATGCCGGCGGGGCGCACCGCGCCGCACTCGGCCGCGCCGGGACGCCCGGCCGCCCGCGCACCACCTGTCGTGCCCGCCTGAACCGATCCTGCAGACGACGGCGTACACGAATAGGGGTTTGTCTATGTCTACATTCATGCCCACGCCCGACGTGCCCAGTCCGGAGCTTGCCGCGCACCTGCCCGCGCTGCGCTCCCGGCTGGAGGAGCAGCGCGAGTTCCGCATCTCGCAGCTGGTCGAGCTGGCGGCGGAGGAACTCGAATTCGAGGAGCGCGAGCCGGACCTCGCGCCCTCCCCCGGCGAGCGGGCCAGCCGGGAGATGTCGGCGCTGCTCGCGTCGGCCGCCCGGCGCGCGCTCGCGGACATCGAGAGCGCGCTGCACCGGATGTCGACCGGGCGGTACGGCACCTGCCTGTACTGCGGTGTCCCGATCGAGCTGGCCCGGCTCAACGCGGTGCCGCAGACCGCGCTGTGCGCACCCTGCCAACGGGGTGCGCACCTGCCCTGACGTGCCGTTTTCCGGAGATGCTCTTGCACTCCGCCCTAGTACGTGTGTTCGAATCTCTCTCATGGAGAAACGGAAGCACTGGTGGAACAGCCGCTGGGGCCGGCTGTCCCGCCGCGACATCTTCGTGTACGAGGACGGCGGGCAGTGGTGGATCGAGGCCCGCGACGGCGGCGCGGACGGGCGCAGCCGCTGGCTGGAGTGCCGGGACGAGGACGCCACGCTGGACGTGGCGCGGGACCTCATGTCCGGTACCGACGGTTGGCGCGAGTTACCCGGCACCTGACGCAACAGATCGCTACTGAGAAGGAGAACTACGCAAGAAGACGCCGATACGACACATAGTTGTGTTAGATAGCCTTCCTCGCATGACGCGCCGATACCTGATGTGCCGACCGACCTACTTCGCCGTCGACTACGCGATCAATCCCTGGATGGATCCGACCGCGCCGGTGGACGTGGACCTGGCGGTCGCGCAGTGGACCCGGCTCCTGGAGACCTACCGCGAGCTGGGCCACGAGGTCGACCTGATCGACCCGATCCCCGGCCTGCCCGACATGGTCTTCGCCGCCAACGGGGCCACGGTGGTGGACGGCAAGGTGCTCGGTGCCCAGTTCCGGTACCCGGAGCGGGCCGCCGAGGCGCCGGCCTACCTGGGCTGGTTCGCCGCGGCCGGATTCGACGCGTATGAGGCCAAGTGTGTCAACGAGGGCGAGGGCGACCTGCTGCTGGCCGGCCGGTTCCTGCTCGCCGGCACCGGGTTCCGCACCGAGCTGGGCGCCCACGCGCAGGCGCAGGAGCTGTTCGCCCGGCCGGTGATCACGCTGCAGCTCGTGGACCCGCGCTACTACCACCTGGACACGGCGCTGACCGTGCTCGGCGGGCCGGCCGGCATCGCGTACCTGCCGGAGGCGTTCTCGCCGGGCAGCCAGGCGGTGCTGCGCCAGCTGTTCCCCGACGCGATCATCGCGAGCGAGCGGGACGCGGCGGTGCTCGGGCTGAACGCGGTCAGTGACGGCCACCGAGTGGTCATGCCGGTCCAGGCGACTGGACTCGCCGAGGCGCTGATCGGCCGGGGTTACCAACCTGTTGGCGTAGATTTGTCCGAGTTGCGGAAGGCGGGCGGCGGCCCGAAGTGCTGCACGCTGGAGGTACGACCATGATCACAGTTGGGCAGCGGACGGCCAGTGCCGTCGCCGAGGCGGAGCGCTGGACCGCGCACAACTACCACCCGCTGCCCGTGGTGATCGCGGACGCCGAGGGCGCCTGGGTCACCGACGTGGACGGCCGGCGCTACCTGGACTGCCTGGCCGGGTACTCGGCGCTCAACTTCGGCCACCGGCACCCGGCGCTGATCGCGGCCGCCCGCGGCCAGCTGGAGCACGCCACGCTGACCAGCCGCGCGTTCCTGCACGACCAGTTCGGGCCGTTCTGCCGCGAGTTGGCCGAGCTGTGCCAGGCCGAGCTGGTGCTGCCGATGAACACCGGCGCCGAGGCGGTGGAGACCGCGGTCAAGGTCGCGCGCGCCTGGGGTTACCGGATCAAGGGGGTACCCGACGGGCGCGCGAAGATCGTCGTCGCGGCCGAGAACTTCCACGGGCGTACCACCACGATCATCAGCTTCTCCACCGACCCGGACGCGCGCCGCGACTTCGGCCCGTACACCCCGGGCTTCACGATCGTGCCGTTCGGCGACGCCGAGGCCATGGCGGCCGCGGTCGACGAGGACACCGTGGCCGTCCTGGTCGAGCCGATCCAGGGCGAGGCGGGGGTACTGGTACCGCCGGACGGTTACCTGACCGCGCTGCGGGAGCTGTGCACCGCGCGGGGCGTACTGCTCGTCGCCGACGAGGTCCAGTCCGGGCTGGGCCGCACCGGGTACACCTTCGCGTGCGAGCACGAGGCGGTGGTACCCGACCTGTACGTGCTGGGCAAGGCGCTCGGCGGCGGGGTGGTACCGGTCTCGGCGGTGGTCGGCCGGCGCGAGGTGCTCGGGGTACTGCGCCCGGGCGAGCACGGCTCCACGTTCGGCGGCAACCCGCTGGCCTGCGCGGTGGGCCGGGCGGTGATCGGGCTGCTGCGCACGGGCGAGTACCAGGACCGGGCCCGGCGGCTGGGCGCGCTGCTGCACCAGCGGCTCGGCGGGCTGGTCGGCCGGGGCGTGACCGCGGTACGCGGCCGGGGTCTGTGGGCCGGCGTGGACATCGACCCGGCGCTGATGACCGGGCGCCAGGCGTGCGAGCGGCTGATGGCGCGGGGCGTGCTGGCCAAGGACACGCACGGCTCCACCATCCGGCTGGCGCCGCCGCTCACGATCACCTCGGACGAGGTGCACTGGGTGGTGGACCAGCTCAGCGAGGTGGTCAGCGGGGCGGCAGCTTGACGACGCTGACGAAGAAGTCGTCGATGCGCCGTACCACGTTGATGAACTGCTCGAAGTCCACCGGCTTGGTGACGTACGCGTTGGCGTGCAGCCGGTAGCTGCGCAGCACGTCCTCCTCCGCCTGGGAGGTGGTCAGCACCACCACCGGGATCTGGCGCAGCGACTCGTCGCCCTTGATCTCGGCCAGTACCTCGCGCCCGTCGCGCTTGGGCAGGTTGAGGTCGAGCAGTACCAGGTCGGGGCGGACCGCCCCGGCGTACGGCTCCTGCTGGCGCAGGTACGCCAGCGCCTCCACGCCGTCCGGTACCACGGTCAGCCGGTTGCGTACCTTGTGCTCCTCGAACGCCTCCCGGGTCATCAGCACGTCGCCCGGGTCGTCCTCGACGAGCAGTACCTCGATCGGCGTGACCGGCTCGGCGGGGTGGGTCATCAGACAGTCTCCTTGGCGCGATTCTCGTCCGTCTCTTCGCGGTTCTCCGGTCCGCCGCCGTTCTCCCCGCCGGTGGCGGGCTCCCGCTCGATCACCGGCAGGGTGAACTTGATGAGGCTGCCGGTGCCGGGCGAGGCGTCGAGCCAGATGCGCCCGCCGTGGTACTCCACGATCTTCTTGGCCACGGCCAGGCCGATACCGGTACCCGGGTACGCGTCCTTCGCGTGCAGCCGCTGGAAGATGACGAACACCTTGTCGGAGAACTCGGCCTCGATGCCGATCCCGTTGTCCTGGCAGCCGATCTCCCACTCGTCGCCGGTACGCCGGGCGGAGATGTGCACCCGGGGCGGTACGTCCGCGCGGCGGAACTTGACTGAGTTGCCGATCAGGTTGCCGAGCAGCGCGGTCAGCAGCGGCTCCTCGCCGTGCACCACCGGGAGCAGGTCCCAGGTGACCTCGGCGTGCGCCCGGCTGATGGTGGCGTCCATCTGCTCCACCAGATCGGTGACCACGGCGCCCAGGTCCACGTCGGTGAAGCCCGAGGTGTGCCGGCCGATCCGGGAGAAGGCCAGCAGGTCGTTGATGAGCCGCTGCATCCGCTGCGCGCCGTCGACCGCGAAGTAGATGTACTGGTCGGCCCGCTCGTCCAGCTGCCCGCCGTACCGGCGCTGCAGCAGCTGGCAGAAGCTGGCCACCTTGCGCAGCGGCTCCTGCAGGTCGTGCGAGGCCACGTAGGCGAACTGCTCCAGGTCCCGGTTGGACCGGGTGAGTTCGATGGCCTGCTGCTCCAGCTGCTGGTTGGCCGCCTCCAGCGCGGAGCGCGCGGAACTCACCTCGGCCAGCTCGGCCACGACCCGCTGGCGCATCTGCTCCACACCACTGGAGAGCCGGGCCAGCTCGGGCGGGCCACCGGTCTCGATCACCCGCCGGTAGTCGCCCGCGGCCACCGCCTGTACGTCGCCCACCAGGCGGTCCACCGGGTTGAGGATGAGGTACCGCAGCAGCAGCGCGAGCAGCGCACCGGCGAGCAGTACCACCAGCGCGGCGGCGACCAGCAGGGCCACGATCTGGTCGTTGCCCGCGCGCAGGTCGGCCACCGCCCGGTCGCGCAGCCCCTGGATGGCCGTCTGCAGGGTGTCCAGCCGCGCCTGCGCCGCACCGAACGGGTCGCCGGGCGCGGTGGCGAGCAGCTCCTGGGCGCCGGTCAGGTCGCCGGCCGCGGCGCGGGTGTTGGCCGGCTCGGCCACCTGCGTCCGCCACGCGGCCACCTGACTCTCCACCTGGGACAGTCGGGCGCGCAGCGCGGGCCGGCCCGCCAGCATCCCGGACAGCTCCGCCGCCGCGGCGCGCTCCTGCGCCATACCGGACTGGTACTCGTCCAGCGCCGCCGCGTCCCCGTGCAGCGCGTACCCGCGCACCGCGCTCTCCTGCTGGTACAGCGCGGACTGCAGCCGCTCGCTGTCCACCCGCAGCGGGCCCACCTGGTTGAACACGTTGTCGAGCCGGGCCCGGTTGTGCACCGCGGTGACCATCGCTGCGCCCGCGATGACGCCGAGCGCCACGGCGACCCCGAGGCAGAGCCAGGTGACCTGCGTGCGCAGGCGCCAGTGTCGGGTGCTCACGCCGTACCGCCGGAGGGCTGCCGGCGCAGCAGCAGCATGGCCACGTCGTCGGCGAGCGGCTCCCCGTTGCGCTCCTCCGCCTGACTGATCAGCCAGTCAGGAATGCCGGACAGCGCCGCATCCGCTGGATAGTTGCGCACCAGTTCGCACAGGCCGTCCACGCCGAGCCGGCTGTCGTCGGCGCGACCCTCGATCAGCCCGTCGGTGTACACCAGCACCGCCCAGTCCTCCCCCGGAAGCGCGACCGTCGTGGACGGGTGCGGCCGGCCCGGTACCACACCGAGTACCATCGCCGGCTTCCCGCTGACCGGTACCGCGTGGCGGCCGCCGATCAGCAGCGGCGGCGGGTGGCCGCAGCTGCGTACCGAGACCGTACCGGCACCGAGGTCGACGATGACCGTGGCGAGCGTAGCGAAAATCTCCTCCGCGTGCCGCTCGCTGACCAGCACCTGCTCGACCGCGCTGAGTACCGCCTCCTCCGGTACGCCGGCCAGGGTCAGCGCCCGCCACGCGACGCGCAGCTCCACGCCGAGCGCCGCCTCCTCCACACCGTGCCCGCACACGTCGCCGATGAGCAGGGCCAGCCGCTCCGGCCCGGTCTGGATGGTGTCGTAGAAGTCGCCACCCAGCAACGCCCGGCGGCGGCCCGGCCGGTACAGCGGGGTCAGCGCGACGGCACCGGTCTCGACCAGCGGCTGCGGCAGCAGGCCCCGCTCCAGCCGCGCCGACTCGGACTGGCGCAGCTCCGCCTCGCGCAGGCGCTGCGCGTTCTCGTCGGCGCGCCGCCGCTCCACCGCGTAGCGCACCGCGCGGGACAGCAGTACCCCGTCGACCCGTCCCTTGACCAGATAGTCCTGCGCGCCCACGGCGACCGCGGCGGCGCCCAGGTGCTCGTCGGCCAGGCCGGTCAGTACGCACACCGCCACACCGGCACCGCTGGCCAGCAGGGTGCGCAGCCCCTCCAGCCCGGTGGCGTCGGGCAGGCCCAGGTCGAGCAGCACGCAGTCGACGTCGAACAGGCGCGCCTTGGCCTCCGCCATGGTCGGGGCGACCACCAGGTCGACCGGCGCCTCCACCTCGGCCAGCAACTCGCCAACCAGGAACGCGTCCGCCTCGTCATCTTCGATCAGGAGTACCCGCAGCCGGTCAGCGGCGTGCGGGACCGGACCACCCGGGCGGGTGGCCAGCCGGTGCCAGCTGTCGTGCCCCTGCATACCCAGATCCTCCCGCAGGCCGCGGTAATCGGCATCGCCGGCGTCGGGAGTTTATCGCCAGCGCCTGGAAGGCTACCCTTTGCCGAAGGTCAGGCCGGACGCTCGTGACGACGGGCGGGATGTCACACAATTCCGGCGTACCGCCGCCACCGACCGCCGGTCCGGCGCGTACCGACCGGCCACTGTCGACAGTGCCACCTGGACAGTCGTACTGGAGAGCGCTCTCTCACCGGGAAATTATCGTAGGTCAATGACCAGTCTTCGAACGGCGAGAGCGCTCTCCCACCTGGGGTATCCTGAGCCGGACGGGAAGGGGAGCGGGCGATGACTGGCGCGCAGCGGCCGACACTGGAAGGGGTGGCCCTGCGCGCCGGGGTGTCCCGGGCCACGGTATCCCGCGTCGTCAACGGGGCGCCCACGGTCGCACCCGAGATCCGCGAGACCGTCCTGCGCGCCGTACGCGAACTGGGTTACGTGCCCAACCACGCGGCGCGCACGCTGGTGACCCAGCGCACCAACTCGATGGCGCTGGTGTTTCCAGAGGCCGCCGCGCGGGTCTTCTCCGACAACGAACTCTTCCCCGGGCTGGTCCGCGGCGTCAGCCAGGAGCTGGAGGAGGCCGGGCAGCAGCTGGTGCTGATGATGGCGAGTTCGGCGGCGAGCCACGAGCGCATCGAGCACTACCTGATGGCACGGCACGTGGACGGCGCCATGCTCGCCTCGATGCACGGCGCCGATCCGCTGCCGATGACCCTGCGCCGGATGGACATCCCGGTGGTGGTGAACGGGCGGCCGCTGGGCCGCTCCACGGTGCCGTACGTGGACGTGGATTCGGTGGGCGGTGCCGCCGCCGCGGTACGCCACCTGATCGGTGCCGGTCGCGGCCGGATCGCCACCATCGCCGGCCCGCAGGACATGGTGGCCGGCATCGACCGGCTGGCGGGGTACCGGGCGGCGCTGCGCGGCTCGCGGCACCGGACGCTGGTGGCGCTGGGCGATTTCACCCGCGAGTCGGGCGCGGCGGCCATGCGGCAGCTGCTGGAGGACGATCCGCGACTGGACGCGGTGTTCGTCGCCTCGGACCTGATGGCGCTGGGTGCGCTGCGGGCGCTGGCTCAGGCCGGGCGGCGGGTACCCGACGATGTCGCGGTGGTCGGCTTCGACGACTTCGAACTGGCCCGGTACGCCGAGCCGCAGCTGACCACGGTGCGGCAACCCATCATCGAACTCGGCCGCAGGCTGGCCCGGCAACTGCTCCGGCTGGCGGGTGGCGCGGACATCGAGACCGCACTGGTGCTGCCGACCTCGCTGGTCATCCGCGACTCTGCCTGATCATCTCGCGGGGCATCAACTGTCCCATGTAGACGGTTCCGGTGGTGCGGGATACCGGTACCGCCGGGCTGACCGGTGTGATCGGGTTGGCGAGTACCCGCGCCGGCTGCGGCAGCGGCTCGAAATCCTCCTGCGAGATCGCCTGCAGCGCGGTGAAGACCAGGCCGATCAGCGCGCCGGCGGCGATGACGGTGATGGGCAGCACCAGCAGGATCGGGTTCACCCCGGTCACCGGAGCGTTCATCGGGTCCAGGTGTACCCGCACCGCGGCCATCCCGGTGTAGTGCATGCCGGTCACCGCGACACCCATCACGGCGGCCGCGCCGACCCGGTGCCACCAGTTGTCCACGGTCACCGTGAACCACAGCGCCACGGTGGCGGCCACCACCGCGACGAGCACCGAGGCGGCCACGATGGACGTGTCGTACCCGATCCGCCCGGGCAGGTGCATCGCCGCCATGCCGGTGTAGTGCATCGCCGCCACACCGCCACCGGTGAACAGTCCCGCGGCCATCACCCGGCCCGGCGACTGCCGCCCGTACCCGGCGATGCCGACGCCGATGCCCACCACCACAATCGCCATGACCGCACTGGCGGCGGTGATTCCGGCGTCGTACCGGACCGGCGCCGCCGGTACGTCGAAGCCGAGCGCCGCGGTGAAATGCATCAGCCAGATGCCCGCGCCGATCGACACCGACGCGATCGTGAGCCACCGCATCCGGCGCCAGCGGTGCCTGGTCCGGCGGGCCTGCGCGGTGGCACCGAGACCGATCAGGGAGCCGATTGTCGCCATGACGTAACCGGCGAGCGGGCTGGCCGCGCCGTACGCGAACTGATGCACCACTGGCATGGGGGCGATTCAGCCACGCCGGCCGGCGCACCCATCGCACAGCCCGTCCGTCTGGCGGGTGAACCGGGTAGGGCACGACCGTACGGCCGCGCCCTACCCGTCGTATCTTCCGATCCCCGGTCAGCCGACCAGCCGGCGGAATACCACGGCACTGGTCCAGAGCTTCCGGACCGAGACCCGCGCACCCGAGTGCGGTGCGTCGATCACATAGCCGTTACCGACGTAGATGGCCACGTGGCTCCAGGAGCCACCCTGGCTGAACACCACCAGGTCACCGGGGCGCGCCTGGGCGCGGGAGACGGCCCGGCCACGCCACCGCTGGGCACTTGCCTTGTGCGGAAGCGACACCCCGAACTTACGGAACACGTACAGGGTGAAGCCGGAACAGTCGAACCGGTAGGGCCCGGCCGCCCCGAACCGGTACCAGGCGCCGCGGTGCTTGAGCGCCTCCGAAACCACCCGCGGACCGACACTCGCATTCGAGTAGGCGGCCAGCGTGATGGTGGTGCTGCCGTGGAACCGGTCAGTCGTATCCGGTGTATCCGGCGCGACCGCGATGGCGCGGGCGACGGCTGGCTGGACCGGTTGGTTGCCGGCACTCGCCGGGACGGCGAGAGCGGCGGAGCCGCCGATCACGGCGAACGCGCTGATACCGGCCTTGACCAGCCAGCTTCGTCTGCCGCTCGGCCCACGGTGATGCGAGCGTACGGTATGCACAGGCTTCCCTTCGGTACGCCTGCGAGGTGAGCTGTCGGGTTCGGGCGCGAAGGATTGCCCGGCCGGGAAGACCCGGCTTCACCCCAAGCCGACCGTCCTGTGTCGACAGTCCTCAGTGGAAACGAGGGACACGCGGACGCTGTGCCGGCGGAATGGTTCCCCCACTCCTGCCCGTTACCCATGGTTGGGTCTCCGGGACCACCATCTGGTCCACATAGGACGTGTCGATCCGGGTGGGCAGGACTCGGCGTGTCCCCGGATGACACACCACTGCGGTTGCGGTGGCATCCCTTTCTAACCCAACACCCGCCAGTCGCGCTCCGACCCGCACTAGACGCTCGTATACCGACGCGGCGGCGAAATGTGTGCTGGCTGGGCAATGTGCCGGATTCACGACTACTAAAAGTTTCTAGACAAGAACTGATAGTAAGATCATGACCGTTTTGGTCGGGTGACTCAGGTCACCGAAATAGCACCGGCCGGGCACCCTCAGGTGTCCGGCCGGTGTGGTTTTTCCGGATTGGTGTATCAGCTCGCCAGATGCTTCGCGTCCTGGATGATGCCTTGCGCGAGCCGCGTGTCCCACCGGGCCCGCCACTCGTCCAGACGTCCATTGTGGAACGTTGCGTTGTCGAACTGCGCCGCGATGTCTGCCGCTACCGCATCGCGCAACTCGCCGAGCCTGGTGAGCGCGTTCATTGTTTTGTTGTATTGCGCGTCGCCTGGTGTATCCGACTGGATCGCCCTGGTGGAGGCCACCAGCGTGTCCGTACCGAACTCACCGACGCACGCGTTGAGCTGCTTGTACACCTGGCCCAGTGCGACCAGTTCGGCCCGGTGGCCGCGCAGCCCGGCCGGCAGGTGCGCGTCGTCGACGAACTCGAACAGCAGCCGGCCGTCCGAGCGGTAGTCGTCGCGCAGCCCGAGCAGGCTGAGCATGGTGGGCCGCACATCGGTCTGGTCCGACCACACCGCACGCGTCACGCCGAGCCGCCTGACCCCCGGCCCGACCATGCCGAGCCAGGTCTGGTTGATGTCCGGCGCGAAGTCGCCGTGGTTCCAGGCGAAGCCGGGCTGCACCGTGACGCACGGGGAGGTGCAGTTCGCGGCGCCGGTGAAGAGGAAGTAGTCCGGGTTGGCGAACGCGGTGAAGGTCGGCGTACGCAGCGGATCACCGGTCACCATGTGCAGGAGCTTCTCCTCCACCGGATCGGCGAGGTAGTCCACCATCCGCTGGTTCTGTACCCCGGAAATCGGGTTCGTGGTGGTGAGCTTGCCGGTGGCCCGCTCGAACGACCGTACGGTCGCGTCGGTCCGCGACGGCTGCCCGTTGAGGTACACCGTGGGCGCCGAGTCCGCGTGTACCGCGAACGGCGTGGTCACACCCTGCTGCGTGGCGAGCAGGCCCCTCATGTTCGCGTTGATCTCGCCGATCGTGCTGTACGCGCACGGCACCGTCACGCCGTCGCAGTTGGCCGGGGACGGCGGGCCGCCGACGAAGTGGTCGTTCTCGTCCGCGGTCACCACGAACATCGTGTTGTTCTTGTTGATCCCGTCCCGGGAGAGCCGGTCGAAGAAGCTCGCGAACGCGCTGTCGTACGACTTCAACGCGGCCACGTACCCCGCCTCACCCGGACCGTACGCCGGACCGCTCGGGTGCTTGTCGTGCGCGTCGGAGATGTACCCGTAGGTGACCGGTACCCCGGCCTCCTGCATCTGCGCGACGTACCCGAGGGTGTTTGCCGCGCTCATCCCGTCGAAACCGGGGAAGCCCGGGTTGCCGGCCGGATCCGTGATGGTCGCCGAACCGTCCACATTGGATACCTTGCCGCTAGCCGAGATCGCCGGGTCGACGTACTTGGCGCCGAACAACCCTTGGTAGCCCTGGTACCCGCCGGGCTCGTCGGGGAGCACGTCGGGCCTGGCGCTGCCCTTGGCGCACAGCGCCGACGCCTGCGCGCAGTGCACGCCGATACCCACGAAATCGGTCTGCGCGAGCGCCGGGTTGGCCTGCGCCTCAGCCGCCTCGGGCGAGCCGGCCCCGAACACCTTGGGCACGTCGGGCCCGGTGTTCTCCAGGATCGTGTTGGCCGTGGACACCGAGCCGAAGTCGCAGCCGGCCCGGGTGTACGCGACCCACGGCGCCGGCGCGACCTTGCCCTGGGGCGTCACCATCGTCGGGGTGGTGTCCGTGGGGTTGGTGGTGCTCGGGTCGAAGATCCCGTCGGTCCAGTACGCGAACGTGACGCCGGTGTTGGGCGTACCGCTGGAGGTGAAGTACCGGTAGGAGTTGGCCACCGGCTGCCCGTGCCGGTCGCCGTAGACGCCGGTGATGGAGGTGAGGATGTCGTTGCCGGTGTGGGCGATCAGCGGGGTGTGGTGGCTGACATCCAGGGTTCCGTTATTGGTGAGAAAACTGAGCAGATGCGGCATCTGCTCTAAGTCGCTGGGTACGTTCGGATTGTCCCGGGTGAAGTGGACGTTGTCGAACTGCAGGTAGATCACGTGCTTGACCTGGCCATGCGCCGGGTCCAGGCGGCAGTTGGGGTCGGCGGAGGGTCTGGTCGCCGGTGCCGCGTGGGCGGGTCCGGTGGCGACCGCGGCGGTGGCCAGCGCGGTGGTGACCGCGGCCAGCGCCACCGCGGTACGGGTGATGCGCACGATCGGGCTCCTCTCACGGGTGAGTAGGGCGCGGGATGGCGTCCGATTGGATCTTGCAATCGACGCCGGTCGCATCGATGAATCTACGGTGAACGCCCTGTAGGAGCACGCGGAACAGATCAACGCGCGGGATCGTCAAGGGTGGCCCTGCCGGGTGATTCCGGTCACCCATCCGACGCTGTCACCGGTCCGAAATAACTGTGTTCCGGCCATGGTTTAAGGGGTAACAAAGTCCTGACGATGAGGTAACGACGACTACCAGGGCCGGTACGGCTGGCTCACAGCCAGCGCCAAGGTGGGCATGCGAACCTGAACTGGTCCGGATGCGTCTAGTAAGTGGTGAAGGTCTTGTCGGTCGTCACAAGGAAGTAACCGGGCTCGTGGTACGGGGTGGAATCTTTGACCTGAGTCGCCTGTTGTGTAGTTGGCAGACGTGGGGGAACGGCAAGTCGTGGCGATAAAGACGGACGGGCAAAGGCAGACAGGCGAAGTGGTGACGATGCGAGAAGCGGGGGAGGGCCCAGGCGTGGACGAGAAGGAGACGGCGGTGCTGCGCACCGATCAAGTAGCCGAGGAGCGCGATCTCGTCGGCGTGTACCTGCACGAGATCTCCCGCACTCCACTGCTGGACGCAGCGAGGGAAGTCGAGCTGGCCAAGGCGATCGAGGCCGGGCTGTACGCCGAGCACCTGCTGGACGAGGACGAGATACCGACCGGGGTGACCGCGGACGAGCTGCGCAAGCTGGTCGCGGCCGGGGACCGGGCCAAGGACCTGTTCATCCGGGCCAATCTGCGGCTGGTGGTCTCCATCGCCCGCCGGTACGTGCGCTCGGGCATGCCGATGCTGGACCTGATCCAGGAGGGCAACACCGGCCTGGTACGGGCAGTGGAGAAGTTCGACTACGAGCGCGGGTACAAGTTCTCGACGTACGCGACGTGGTGGATCCGCCAGGCGATCAGCCGGGCCATCGCCCAGCAGGAGCGCACGGTACGGCTGCCGGTGCACCTCGTGGAGGACGTGAACCGGATGCGCAACGTCGCCCGGCAGCTCACCCGCGAGCTGGGTACCGAGCCGGAGCCGGAGCAGGTGGCCACGGCGCTCGGGGTACCGCTGGAGCGGGTCAACGAGCTGATGCGCTGGTCGCAGGACACCGTGTCGCTGGACACACCGGTGGGTGACGACGGCGACACCAACCTGGGTGACCTGGTGGCGGACAGCGACTCCCCGTCCCCCGAGGAGATCGTGCTGGGCGCCCTGGAGCGGCAGCGCATCGAGGGCCTGCTCGGCCACCTGGACGACCGTTCCGCGGGCATCATGCGCGCCCGGTACGGGCTCGAGGACGGACGCGAGCACTCGCTCACCGAGGTCGCGTCGCGCTTCTCCCTCTCCCGGGAGCGGATCCGCCAGCTGGAGATCCAGGCGCTGGGCCGGCTGCGCGAGCTGGCCCGGGCCGAGGGCCTGCAGGCGGCGTAAACCAACGAGCTACGAAGGCGGCCGGTGCGAGCGCACCGGCCGCCTTCGCGTCATGCCGTGGTGTGCGCCACCACGAAGATGCGGCGGAACGGCAGCACCGTGCCGAAGGAGCGGCGGGGGTACGCGGCGCGCAGCGCATCGGCGACCTCGTCCCGGAACTCGGCCCGCGCGTCCGGCTCCAGCGCCGCCAGGAACGGGCGCAGGCCGGTGCTGCTGAACCACTCCAGCACCGGGTCGGCCCCGGACAGCACGTGGTAGTAGACCGTCTCCCAGGCGTCCACCCGGCAGCCCAGCCCGGCCAGCAGTGTCACGTACTCGTCAGTCGGGCGTACGACACCGTTGTCGACCGCGCCCACCGTCGGCGCGCTGATCCCGGACAGCAGCTCCCGCCAGCGGGGTGCCCCGGCGATGCCGCTGAACACCTGGCCGGCCAGCGAGCCGGACATGCGCGGTACCTGGAAGGCCAGCGCGCCGCCCGGGGACAGCGCCGCCACCCAGCGGGGCAGCAGCTCGGTGTGGCCGGGTACCCACTGCAGCACCGCGTTGGACACGATGACGTCGACCGGCCCGTCCGGCGCCCAGGTCCGTACGTCGCCCTGGGTGAAGGACAGCCGCGGCGGCTCGGCGGCCGCGCCCGCCGCCTCGACCATGGCCGGGTCGCTGTCGACGCCGAGCACCGTGGCCTTCGGCCAGCGCGCGGTCAGGGTGGCGGTGGCGTTGCCGGGCCCGCAGCCCAGGTCGACCACCTGCGCCGCGTCCGGCACGGCGACGCGGGCGAGCAGGTCGGCGAAGGGCCGCCCGCGGTCGTCGGCGAACTTGAGGTACTGCTCGGGATCCCATGACATGCGTCGATCATGCCCGGTCCGGTCGCGGAAGAGGATCGAACCCCCGGCGGGGGGCTGCCGGGGGTCCGATCTGGCCGGCGGAGGGCGCAGGGGAATCCTCCGCCAACCTGGAGGATCAGCCTGGTCTGCCGTACCCGGTGATCGGGTCGATGTTGATGCCGGCGATCTGCACGGTGGTGCCGGTGTGCGGTGCATGGATCACCTGGTTGTTGCCGATGTAGATGGCGACGTGGCCCAGGCTGTTGTAGAAGACCAGGTCGCCGACCTTGAGCTGGCTGCGGCTGATGTGCGGCATGCTGTTGTACTGCATCGCCGCGTTGTGCGGTAGCGAGACGCCGGCCTTGGCCCACGCGGCCATGGTCAGGCCCGAGCAGTCGTACCCGGTGCTGTACGGGCCCGCCTGACCCCAGTGGTACTCGGCGCCGATCTGCGAGTACGCGAACTTCACCGCGATACCCGCCTGGCCCGGGTAGTAGGGCACGTTCCTCGGTGGCGCGGTTGGCCCGGTGTTCTTCACCCCGGCCTGCGCCATCAGCGAGTTGAGATGGTCCAGCTGCGAGTTGATCTGTGTCTTCTGCGCCGCCAGTTGCACCTGCTGGGCCTGCTGCGCCGCCACGTCCGCGTCCAGCTTGGACTTGTCGGCCTGGAGCTTCGCGCGGGCCTGCCGGAACGCGGAGAGGTTCTTGCTGCGCGCCCGGGCCGCCTGGTCCAGCCGGGTGAGCTGGTCGATGAAGGCGCTCGGCGAGCCCGCCTTCAGCAGCGCGTTGAGGCTGTTCATCGGGCCGCCCATGTACGCGGCCGCAGCCAGCTGGCCGACGTCCGCGGCGGCCGAGTCCACCGCCGCCTGCTGCGTCTGCAGTTGCGTCTGCATGGTGGCCTGCGAGGTGTGGGACTGCTGGAGCTGAATCGTGATCTTGTTGTACTGCTCGACGACCTTTTCCAGATTGTTGTTCGCCGCATCGATCTGCTGCTGCAGCGTACCCGCGGATGGGCTGGCGTACGTCGCCGAGCCTGGCGCCACGACGGCGACGGCAAGGGTTGCCAGGAGTGCGGTGCGCAGCAGCCTACGCTTCGAGCGCAAGTGCGATATACCCCTTCTTCCCCTGAAGGCCCCGACCGTTCGGGTCCTTCGCCGCCTACCGGGTTAGCTGACGGGTTCGGACGGGAAGATCGCCCTACCGCTCGCGCGGATTCACCCCAGTTACCTGGTTCCCCGATTCGCTGGCCATTAACGGAGAGTGACCACTACCATGCGACTCGGCGGCACCGACCGGCGTCACCCTCTAGTGAGTGACCGTCTGCCCGATCGGCGACCTCAACTTAGCGTGACAGGGAAGATCACGAAAGAGCAACGGCCCTAAAAGTCGGTAATTTTGATTTAAATAACAAAAATAACGATTACTACCTGCTCCTGGCGTGCCGCTCTTCGTAATTGGCATTCACGCGAGAAAGATCCGCGAGATCCGGCAATAGCGAAAATAACCACATTTCCGATTATGCTGCCTACCGATCTGCCATCTCGCAGATGGACACCCTTCCCTTCGAAACGTAGCTCACTGACAATGGGAGGGGTGCTGGGCCGGCGCGCCGGGGACGACCTACACGGCACGTCGCACCCAGCCCCCGACAAGCACAGAACAGCGGCACCCGGGTGCCACCGGATGCCGCTGCCGAAACTCATCCCAGCCCGCCAGGAGCAGGAGGAGATAAGCGTGGATCGTACCCATGATCCGACCCGCGCGCCAGCCCTTGCTACACGACCTGTTGTCAGTCGCACACAACCGGCGATCTACTACCGCGACAACGGCACCTACGTGACCGAGGACTGGTTGATCGTCGCGGGGCGCCGGTACCAGGTGAACCAGCTCGCCAACCTGCGGACGGTACGCGCCGCGGGCAGTCCGGTCACCCGGGGCGCCGCCGCGGTGGCGGTGTTCGTCGCGCTCGCCATCCTGCTGGTCGCCCGGTACCTGAGCACGGCCGCCTGGATCGGGGCCGGCATCGTGCTCGCGGTACCGCTGGTGGTGCTGGCCGGGGAGTTGCTGCGCACGCACCGGCGGTACGAGCTGTGGGCCGACTACCGGGGGCTGACGGTGCAGGTGCTGTGCGAACAGAGCGCGGAGCACGTCGAGGGCGTCTGCCGGGCGCTGCGGTTCGCCCAGCGCTGAGCGCTCAGGCCCGGGGTACCAGCGGGATCCGGTCGCCCGCGTGGTCGAACAGGAACAGCCGGTCCAGGTCCACCCGTACCGCCAGCACGCTGCCCAGCCGGGGTACCGGCCCCGGCTGCGGTATGCGCAGCGAGAGCGTCCCGCCGGCCGGGGGCGCGGACGCGGTACCCGGGTCGTAGACGGGGTAGAAGCCGTACCGGGTACGCGCGGTGGCCGGCGGGCTGGTGCCCTGCGGGTGCGGTACCAGCCGGGACAGCGTGTGCCGCAGTGCCTCGGCGCCGGTGTGGTGCGCCGGCTCCTGCGCCATCGCCTCGGTCAGCGCGCCCGGAGTGTCCGGCAGCTCCAGCTGGCTCTGCGTGGTCGCGGTCGGTACCCCGCCGATGTCGATCTGCGCGAGCACCTCGTTGCCCAGGTGCTCCAGGTGGCAGACGGTACCGTGCAGCGCGGCCTCGTCCTGCTCGCCGACCAGGGTCAGCGCGTCCGGGCGCAGGCCGACCGTCACCCGGTCGGTGTGGTGTGAGGCGAGCGCCTGCGCGCGCCGGTCCTGGAACGGGATGCGCAGCACCTGCCCGCCGAAGTCGACCACCGCCTCGGTGCCGCGGGCGTACACCGCGGCCTGCAGCAGGCTGGTGCGCGGGGTACCCAGGAAGGCGGCCACGAACAGGCGCTGCGGATCGCCGTAGATCTCGGCCGGCGGGCCGACCTGCTCGAACCGGCCGCGGCGCATCACCGCGATCCGGTCGGCCATGGTCATCGCCTCGGTCTGGTCGTGCGTGACGTACAGCGCGGACACGCCCAGCCGGTGCGCCAGCGAGACGATCTCCGACCGCAGCTCGGCCCGGACCGCTGCGTCCACATTGGACAATGGCTCGTCGAGCAGGAACGCGGCCGGCCGCCGGACGATCGCCCGCGCCATCGCGACCCGCTGGCGCTGCCCGCCGGAGAGCTGGTCGGGCCGGCGGCGCAGCAGCTCCTCCACGCCCACGAGGCGGGCGGTGTCGCCGACCCGGCCCATCACCAGCGCGTCGTCGGAGATCTCGGTGCGCAGCGGGAACGCGATGTTCTCCGCGACGGTGAGGTGCGGGTACAGGGCGTAGTCCTGGAACACCATGGCCACGTGGCGGTCCTGTGCCGGTACCACATCCATCAGGCGCTCGTCGAACCGGACGTGGCCGGCGGTGGCCTCCTCCAGCCCGGCCACGATGCGCAGCACGGTGGTCTTGCCGCAGCCGGTCGGCCCGAGCAGCACGACGAATTCGCCGTCGCTGATCTCCAGGTCGATGCCGTCGACCGCGATGGATCCCCCCGGGTACTCCTTCCGGATACCCTCGAGGCGGATCGCGGCCATGCGTCTATGGGACGACGGGTGGCCGCTCGCGCGCAAGGGCCGGAGGCTTACGCTCTGTCACGGGTTTTGGCGGCATCCGGCTGCGGCCCGTGGAGAGGCTGGATGAAGCTCAAGCTCGACCTGCACGACGTCTACAACCGCGGCCAGGACATCGATCGGGCGCTGCGGGGGATCATCGACGAGGCGGTGGCGAAGAAGGCCACGCTCGTGGAGATCATCCCGGGCAAGGGCTCGGGCCAGCTGAAGAAGCGGGTGCTGCGCTTCCTGGACCAGAAGGAGATCAAGGCGCTGTACCACCGCGTGGAGAAGGACTCGCAGAACTGGGGCCGGCTCTTCGTCCACTTCCGCTGGAAATAGTCCGAAATCAGCGATTCGAGGTGCTCTGGGTGGGTAATCGGCGGGCCGCCCGTCGTTCCTGCTGATCCGGGGGTACCCAGCGGTGATCAAGAAGATCCTCACCTGGCTCTTCG
Source organism: Rugosimonospora sp. (assembly GCA_035278125.1). Lineage (GTDB taxonomy): Bacteria > Actinomycetota > Actinomycetes > Mycobacteriales > Micromonosporaceae > DATEJJ01. The sequence goes on along the minus strand of DATEJJ010001059.1, from coordinate 3,474 downwards.
GCGCGTTCGTGCTCTTCTTCCTGGCGTTCCGCCCGACCGGGGCGGCCACCGTGGTGCGCGACATCGGCGGCGTGCTCAGCCGGGTGGCCACCGGGCTCGGCGACTTCCTGAGCAGCCTGGTCAGTTAGTACCAGTGCGGGCTGCGGGCGCGCCACTGCGCCCAGGCGCTGGCGGGCGTCCCGTAGGCGGCGCGGATGTACCCGAGGCCCCAGCGGATCTGCGTCGCCGGGTTGGTGCGCCAGTCCGTGCCGGCGGTGGCCAGCTTGCTCGCCGGCAGTGCCTGCGGGATGCCGTACGCGCCGGAGCTGGGGTTGCGTGCGGTGGCCCGCCAGCCGCTCTCGCCGTTCCAGAGGTTGATGAGCGGCCCCATCTGGTTGAGCGAGAAGCCGTACGCGGGCAGCAGGATGCAGGCGATCAGCTGGTTGCCCCGGTACGGCGCGCAGCCGGCGGGTACCGCGGCCACGGCGTGGGGCGTTGCCAGGGCCGAGAGCGGGCGCGCTGGAGCCACGGCGGAAGGGGACGGCGCCGGGGAGCGCGACGGGGACGGGTGCGGCGCGGGGGAGCGCCTCGGCGCGGTGGACTCGGTGATCGTCACATGGTCGTGGCCGGGGCTGGCGTCGGCCTGGGGTACGCGGACGTCGGTGGCGGCGGGTACGGGGCTCGGCTCCTTCGCGATCCTGGCGACGTGCGTGCCGTAGGTGGCGCCGCCGCCGAGGGCGGCGACCAGCGCGCCGAGGGCGACCAGGTGGCCGCGCTGGGCCAGCGGGATCTGCTGCTGCCGGTGGGTGCGCACCAGCCGGTGCGACGGTATGCGATGTGACCGACGGTGGCGACCCGGCTGGCGAATCCGCCGGTGTTTGGGCACGGCAAGGTCCCTTCGTCAGTCCCGATCGCGCTGGTAACGGGGGGTGGACGGGCGACAGGGAGTGACCTTGCAACGCGCTGTAGCGCTAAAGCAACACTACGGGGAGTAATTGTGCGCTGGGTCACAGCGATAGGTGACCGGCGGCGATAAGGCGCGCAATCCGCGCCAATGGGGTGGGGGAATTGATCCGGTATGGGTCACGGGCCCGGGGGTGCAACCAGCCCGGATTCATACCCGAATACGACAAGCTGGGCGCGGTCCCGGGCGTGCAGCTTGAGCATCGCGCGGGACACGTGGGTCTTGACCGTGGTCGGGCTGATCACCAGCCGGGCGGCGATCTCCTCGTTGCTCAGGCCGCCACCGACGAGTACCACGATCTCCCGCTCGCGCTCGGTGAGCAGCCGTACCTTCGCCGCCTGGTCTCCGGAGCGGGCCGGCCGCGCGGCGAACTCGGAGATCAGCCGGCGGGTCACGCTCGGGGCCAGCAGTGCCTCGCCGGCCGCGACCACCCGGATGGCGTGCCGCAGCTCCTCCGGCTCCAGGTCCTTGAGCAGGAAGCCGCTGGCACCGGCGCGCAGCGCGGCGTACACGTACTCGTCCTGCTCGAAGGTGGTCAGGATGATGACCCGGGTACCGGTGAGGGCCGGGTCGGCGCCGATCCGGCGGGTCGCCTCGATGCCGTCCAGCCTGGGCATGCGGACGTCCATCAGCACCACGTCCGGACGGCAGCGCCGGGCCACGTCCAGGGCCTCCAGGCCGTTGCCCGCCTCGCCCACCACCTCGACGTCCTCGGTGCGGTCCAGCAGCGCGTGGAAGCCGGCGCGGACCAGCGCCTGGTCATCGGCGAGCATCACTCTGATCACGGAACCACCCTGATCACAGCGGTAACTCTGCCAGGATGCGGCAGCCGCCGCCCTCGCGGGCGCCCAGGGTGAGCTGGCCGCCCAGTGACTCGGCCCGCTCCCGCATGCCGCGCAGCCCCATCCCGGGCGTCGGCCGCGCCGGCAGCCCGTGCCCGTCGTCGCTCACCTCGACCCGCAGCGCGTCCGGGTCCCGGCGCAGCCGCACCCACACCGAGCCGGCGCCGGAGTGGCGTACCGCGTTGGTCAGCGCCTCCTGCACGATCCGGTACGCGGTCAGCTCGACCAGCGGCGGCAGTTCGGCGCCGGTACCCTCCGCGTCGATGTGCACGGCCAGCCCGGCCGACTGTGCCGCGGCGGCGAGCGCGGGTACCTCGGACAGGCGCGGCTGGGGCATGGACGGCGCGGGCGTACCGTCCTCGCCCCGCAGCATGGCGAGCGCCGCACGCAGTTCGGCCAGCGCCTCGCGGGCGGAGCCGCGCATGGTGAGCACGGCCTGGCGGACCAGTTCGGGGTTGTCGTCCATGGCATCCAGTGCCAGGCCGCTCTGCACCGCGATCACCGAGATGGTGTGCGCCAGCACGTCGTGCAGGTCGCGCGCCATGCGGAGCCGCTCCTCGGTGAGCCGCCGGCGCAGTTCGGCCTCGGCGGCGGACTGGGCGCGGCGTACCCGCTCCTCGGCGTCGACCCGGCGCTGCCGCACGGTACCGCCCAGGATCGTCACGCAGGCGATGCCGACCGCCGGACCGTACACGCCGGGGTTGTTCCAGGGCGTGCCGTGCGGCGGGAGCGTGGGCAGGGCGGCGGCCACCACGGTCAGCCCGAGCGCGACCGCCAGCGAGCGCGGGCCACCGTAGGCCGCGACCGAGTACAGGCCGACGAAGAGGGCAAGGCCGAGGGCCTCACCCGGATACCCCGTGCCGTGGTACGCCGCGGTGAGCGCCAGCGCGGCCAGGGTCACGGGTACCGGGTGGCGCCGCCGCCACACGAGTACCGCGCAGGCGGCGAGGGCGAGGGTGTACGCGGGTACCGCGCCGGGTACCGGCCGGCCGGCACCGCGCAGCTCGGCCCAGGTACCGAAGGTGGCCTGTACCGCGACGACGGCGGCGATCGCCCCGTCCACCGCGGGTACCCGCCGCCACCACGCCTGCCGCATGCCCTCACGGTACGGCGCGTGGCCGGGTGGTCATCCGCCCAGCGGATCAACCCGGCTACTCCGGCTGGAGTACGGGGCGCCAGGCGTCGCGATTCCACGGGGAGCCGCTGAAGTCGTACCGGACCGCGCCGGGCGCGAGCGCGACCAGGCTGACGGAGGTGGAGCCGTACGCATGGCCGGCGTACTCGCGGCGTACCAGCAGCGCGCCGGGCTGGGCCGGATCCAGCCCGCCGCCCGCGGCCAGCTCCACCCAGTCCGCCCAGGCGTCCACAGTGGACTTTCCGGCGCCCGGGTCGGGGCTGGGCGTAGCCCGCAGCGCGGGCAGGAAGCGTGCCACCACGGGATCGTCGGGCACGTCCACGCCCCGGTTCACGATGACGTGGTCGCCGGGCGCCAGTTGCCGCTCGTGCCGGGCATCACCGTCCCAGGTCAGCACGGCGACCCCGGCGGGCGTGGCGCGTACCAGGTGGAAGCCGTCGAAGCCGGGCAGCTGCTCCCGATCGGGCAGCGGCTCGCCGCGTAACGCCGCCAGCGGCAGCGAGCCCCGGCTGCGCCGTGCCGGGTCGTCGGCGGCGAGCAGCCGCGCGCCGTTC